>NZ_FNOA01000025.1:0-89744 GCF_900106885.1 Pseudomonas sp. NFACC14 | reverse complement strand
GACCTGTTCGACGAAAGCACCATCGCCCGTTGGGGCCAGCACTTGCTGCACCTGCTCGACGCCCTGCTCGACGACGCGACGCAGCCACTGGCGACCCTGCCGTTGCTGGATGACGCGCAGCGCCGACAACTGTTGGAAACCTTCAACCCGGCCGGTGCTGCCCTGGACGAAAGCCCGAACCGCTTCCCTCATGTCGTGTTCGAGGCCCAGGCGAACCTCACCCCGGACGCCGTGGCGCTGGTCTGCGCCGGGGAGACCCTGAGCTATGCCGAACTCAACGCCCAGGCCAACCGCGTCGCCCACCGTTTGATCGCACTGGGTGTGCAGCCCGACGACACCGTTGGCCTGTGCGCGCGCCGCAGCCCGCACATGCTGATCGGCCTGCTGGGTATCCTGAAAGCCGGCGCGGCCTATGTGCCGCTCGACCCGCAGTACCCGGCGCAACGGCTGGCCCACATGCTGGCCGACAGCAAGCCGCGGGCCCTGGTCCACCAATCCGGCCTGGACGAGTTACCGGTGCCACAAGGCCTGGCGACGCTGGAACTGGGCAGCGCGACCCTGGCCCAGGCCCCGACCCACAACCCTCAGGTGAAGGGACTGGGTTTCAGTCACCTGGCCTACGTGATCTACACCTCCGGCTCCACCGGTTTGCCCAAAGGGGTGATGGTCGAACATCGCGGCTTGCGCAACCTGCTGGACTGGTACCTCGAGGACCTGGCTTTCCACGCCGGCGACGCGGTGCTGCTGGCGTCCTCCTACAACTTCGACCTGACCCAGAAGAACATCCTCGCACCGCTGATGGTCGGGGCCTCGCTGCACCTGGCCGCCGAACCCTTCAACCCCGGCGCCATCGTCGCCCAGGTCGCCGAGGCCGGGATTACCCACCTCAATATGTCGCCCAGCGCCTTCCACGCACTGGTGGACGCCGACCACGGGCAAGCCCTGGCCTGCCTGAAACGGGTGGTCCTGGGGGGCGAGCCGATCCAGGTCGCGATGCTGGAAAAACTCGCCCAGCCACGGCCGACGGTGATCAACAGCTACGGGCCGACCGAGTGCAGCGACGTGGTCGCCTGGTACACCGCCGACAGTGACCTTGAGACCTACCGGCACCAGTCGATCCCCATTGGCCGGCCAGTCCGCAACCTGCAATTGCATGTGCTGGACGCCCACGGGCAACTGCTGCCAGTGGGTGTGCCCGGCGAGATCCATATCGGCGGTCTCGGTGTGGCCCGCGGTTACCTCAACCTGCCGCAACTCAGCGCCGAACGCTTCATCGCCGACCCGTTCTACGGCAAGGCCGACGCACGCCTGTACAAGACCGGCGACCTCGGCCGCTGGTTGCCTGACGGCACCTTGCAGTACCTGGGGCGCAATGACGATCAGGTGAAGATCCGTGGCCTGCGGGTCGAACTGGGGGAAATCGAAGCCGCCCTCGCCGCACTGGCGGGTGTACGCGAAGCCGCCGTCATCGCTCGCGAGCACTCGTCCGGCCAGCGTCTGGTTGCCTACCTGTGTGGCGAACCGGCCGCCGCCGGGCAATTGCGCACCGAACTGCTCAAGCGCCTGCCCGAGCACATGGTGCCCAGCGCCTTCGTCGTGCTCGACACCTTGCCGCTCACGCCCAATGGCAAGCTCGACCGCCGCGCCCTGCCCGAACCGGACCAGGACGCCTACGCCAGCCGGGCCTTCGAGGCGCCCGAGGGGCGCGTCGAACTGATCATTGCCGGGATCTGGCAAGCCTTGCTGGGAGTCGAGCGCATCGGGCGTCATGACGGCTTCTTCGAGCTGGGCGGCCATTCGCTGCTGGCGGTCAGCCTGATCGAACGCCTGCGCGAACAAGGCTTGCACGCGGATGTCCGGGCGATCTTCAGCAGCACGTCCCTGGCCGAACTCGCCCAAGCCCTGACGAGCGCCCCACAACCGGCGTTCCAGGCACCGGCCAACCGCATTCCGCCCGCGTGCACGGCCCTGACCCCGGACATGTTGCCGCTGGTGGAGCTGACCGCAGGCCAACTCGAACATATCGTCGGCGCCGTCCCTGGCGGTGCCGCGAACATCCAGGACATCTACCCCCTGGCACCGCTGCAACAGGGCATCCTGTTCCATCACCTGCTGGGGCACGAAGGCGACGCCTACCTGGTGCGCTCGATGCTGCAGTTCGACAACCGCCAGCGCCTCGATGCCTTCACCGCCGCCTTGCAGCAGGTGATCGATCGCCACGACATCCTGCGCACCTGCGTGCATTGGGACGGTTTGCCTCAACCGGTGCAGGTCGTACAGCGCCAGGCGCGCTTGCCGGTGCACAGTGTCTCCCTCGACAGCCACAAGGACCCGCTCAGCCAGCTCGAAGCCCTGAGCGATCCGCGGCAACTGCGACTGGATCTGCGCCAGGCACCGCTGATGCGTGCCTGCATCGCCCAGGATCCGCATTCCGAGCGCTGGATGCTGGCGCTGCTCAACCACCACATGGCCAGCGACCACGTGACCTTGGAAATCGTCCTGGAAGAAATCCACGCGATCCTCCATGACCAAGGCGAGCGCCTGGCGACACCGCAACCCTATCGTGACTTCATTGCCCAGGCCCAGGCCGTCCCCGCCGACGTCCACGAAGCCTATTTCAGCCGCCGCCTGGCCGATGTGGATGCACCCACCGCGCCCTTCGATCTGCTGGAGGTACAAGGCGACGGCCGTCACATCGAGGAAGCCAGCGTGACGTTGAGCGTCGAGCTCAACCTGCGTCTGCGGGCCCTGGCCCGGGAGCGGGGCATCACCCCGGCGACGCTGTTCCATGTCGCCTGGGCGCAGGTGCTGGCCCGCTGCACCGGCCGCGATGATGTGGTGTTCGGGACCGTGGTCGCCGGTCGCCTGCAAGGCTCGGCCGGGGCCGAACGGGCCTTGGGCGTGTTCATCAACACGTTGCCAGTGCGTGTGCCACTGACCGCCGGCGCCCAGGAACAGGTGCTGGCCACTCACCGCGACCTGGTCGAACTGCTGACCCACGAACAGGCCTCCCTGGCCCTGGCCCAACGTTGCAGTGGCGTACCCAGTGCCTTGCCGCTGTTCACCACCTTGCTCAACTATCGGCACCAGCGCGACGACAGCCAGCTGCAATGGCCCGGCATGCGCATCCTCGACAGCGCCGAGCGGACCAATTACCCGCTGACCCTGTCGGTCAACGACTACGGCGATTCCCTGGGCCTGGCCGTGCAAAGCGTGCAGGCAGTGGACCCGCAGCGCATCTGCGCCCTGATGCAACGGGCGCTGGAGCAACTGGCCCAGGCCTTGATGTACACGCCTCGGATCCCACTCACGCAACTGGACGTGCTGCCTGCCCAGGAGCGCACCCTGCTGCTGGAAACCTTCAACCAGACCGAGGTGGATTACCCGACTGGCCTGTGCATTCAACAGCTGTTCGAAGAACAGGTTCGCCGTACGCCAAACGCTTGTGCATCGCTCGACGGCCACCAAGCCCTCAGTTATGCCGAGCTCAATGCCCAGGCCAACGGCCTCGCCCAGCAATTGATCGCGGCTGGAGTCTTGCCGGGGGACCTGGTGGCCATCTGCGTCGAACGCGGCGTGGCGATGATCAGTGGCCTGCTGGGCATCCTGAAAGCCGGGGGCGCCTACGTGCCGCTGGACCCGACCTACCCCGCCGAGCGCCTGGCCTCGATTATCGAGGACGCCAGGCCGCGCCTGTTGCTGGCCGACCCGGTCGGTCGCGCGGCCGTGGGCACATTGCAGGAAGGCACTCGCTACCTGGCCATAGAACGGGCGCTGGCGACACCGTCGAACAGCCGCGATCCTCAACCCGATAGCGTCGGCCTGACGCCAGAGCACCTGGCCTATGTGATCTACACCTCCGGCTCCACCGGCAAGCCCAAGGGCGTGATGATCGAGCACCGCAACCTGGTGACCTCGACGCTGGCCCGGGGCACGGTATATGGACCGGCTACCGGCAAGCGCTTCCTGCTCTTGTCGTCGATTGCCTTCGACAGTTCCGTGGCCGGGATCTTCGGTACGCTGGTCAGTGGCGGCACCTTGTGCATCCCGGATGCCGAAACCGCCCGCGACCCCGAGGCCATCGCCCGCTTCATTGGCGAACAGGCCGTCACCTCGCTGCTGTGTGTGCCGTCCCTGGGCCGCCTGGTGCTGGCAAGCCTTGCCAGCGGCAACGGGCATGGCAGCCTGCAAGAGATGATCGTCGCTGGCGAAGCCTGTCCCGCGCAGTTGGTGCAGGCATGTAGCGGGCTGGAACCGGCGATCGCTTTGTACAACGAGTACGGCCCCACCGAAGCCACCGTCTGGACCACGGTGCATCGTTGCACCGCCGCGGACGTGGGCACGGTGCCCATCGGACGGGCAATTCCCAACAGCCGCCTGTACGTGCTCGATGAACAGCGCCAGCCGGTACCGCTCGGCGTGCCGGGCGAACTGTACGTGGGCGGCGCGGGGGTTGCCCGCGGCTACCTGGACCGGGCGGCACTGAACGCCGAACACTTCCTCAGCGACCCGTTCGCCCCGGGCGACGAACCACGGATGTACCGCACCGGCGACCTGGTGCGCCTGCGCGCCGATGGGGTGGTCGAATTCCTCGGGCGTAACGACCAGCAGGTCAAGATCCGCGGTTTCCGTATCGAGCCCGGTGAGATCGAGGCGCTGATGCTGACCCTGCCGGGGGTGCGCGAGGCCGCGGTCATCGCTCGCGAAGACAGCCCTGGGGCGACGCGCCTGGTGGCTTACCTGAGCGTCGAGCCGCACCTGGCTGGCCGTAATGCCAGCAGCACGCTACGGCCTTACCTGACTTCGCAGTTGCCGGACTACATGGTCCCGGCGGCGTTCGTGGTGGTCGAGCGGCTGCCATTGAGCCCCAATGGCAAGCTGGATCGGCGTGCCCTGCCCGCACCCGGCAATGAAGACTTTGCCCGCCGCCAGTACGAAGCGCCCAACGGTGAAACCGAGACGCTGCTGGCACAGCTCTGGGCCGACCTGCTGGGCCTGGAACGCATCGGTCGGCACGACGACTTCTTCGAACTCGGCGGTCACTCGCTGCTGGCGGTGCAAGTCACGCTCCGGGCGCGGGAAATCTTCGGCGTCGAGGTGCCGCTCAGGGGCGTGTTCGAACACCCCTCGCTGCTGGCCCTGGCCGACCTGATCAACACCCTGCAACTGGCGCAGTACGAGTCGGATGAATTGCTCGATCTGCAACAAGAAATGGCTTCGCTGTCTGAAAGCGAACTGCTCGCTATCGTCTCCAAGGATGCTTAATAAATTGAACGAACATAACGATAGTCTCGACCAGTTGAAACGTGCCGCCCTGCTGCGACTGCTCAAGCAGCGTGGCGCGACGCGTGTCATCGAAACCGTTGCCGACGACATGCCCTGCGTCGACCGCACCGCGCCGCTGGCGCTGTCGTTCGCCCAGCAGCGGCTGTGGTTTCTCGACCAGTTGGACCCGACCGCCAGCGCCGCCTATCACATACCTGCCTCGTTGTTGCTGCAAGGTGCACTCGACCAGGCCGCCCTCACGGCGGCCCTCGATCGCCTGGTGGCGCGGCATGAAAGCCTGCGCACCACTTTCCGCCGCGAGGGCGAACAGCCGGTGCAAGTCATCGCCCCGGCCGATTGCGGCTTCAGCCTCGTGACCCATGACCTGCGACACCTGCCCCGGGAGCAGGCCGCAACCGAGGCCGCGCACCTGAGCGAAAACGCCGCCGCGGCGCCGTTCGACCTGCTGCGCGGGCCGCTGATCCGCGGCACCCTGCTCCGCCTGGCGGACGATGAGCACCGGCTGCTGATCACCCAGCACCACATCATCTCCGACGGCTGGTCCATTGGCATCCTGGTCAAGGAATTCGCGAGCTTGTATCAGGCATTCAGCGCGGGGCAGCCTGACCCGCTGCCGCCGCTGACCCGGCAGTACGCCGACTACGCGGCCTGGCAGCGCCAGCACCTGGAAGGCGAGCGCCTGGAGCGCCAAGTGGAATTCTGGCGCGCCCACCTGGCCGGCGCCCCGGCGCTGCTTTCATTGCCGACCGACCGGGCGCGCCCGGCGGTCCAGAGCTACCGCGGCGAAACCCTGGGCTTCGACCTGCCGGCGTCGTTGTCCGCCGCCATCGTCCAGTTCGCCCAGTCCCGCGCCGCGACGCCGTTCATGACCTTGATGGCTGCCTGGGCGGTCTTGCTGGCCCGCATCAGCGGTCAACAGGACCTGGTGATCGGCACCGTCGCCGCCAACCGCGACCGCCACGACGTACAGGCGCTGATCGGGTTCTTCGTCAACACCCTGGCCCTGCGCGTGCGCCTGGAAGCCAACCCGACCCTTGACCAGGTACTGCAGCAGGTCAAGCAATTGATGCTGGAGTCCTCCAGCCAGCAGGACACACCATTCGAACTGGTGGTCGAGGCCCTCAAGCCTGCGCGCAGCGCCAGCTACAGCCCCGTGTTCCAGACCATGCTCTACACCAATGCCGCAGGTGCCGGGGGCCAGTTGCAGTTGCCGGGGCTGAACCTGGAGTTCCTGCCCTCGCGCAAGGACAACACCCAGCACGACCTGTCCCTGCACATCGACGAAGGCGGCCCGAGCCTGTCCTGCAGCCTGTCGTATTCCACCGCGCTGTTCGACGCCGCCACCATCGAACGCCTCGCCGCGCGCTTCGAGCGCCTGTTGCACTGTTTTACCGATGCCCCCGACACCCGTATCGGTGCCCTGGAACTGGACCCGCCCCAAGCCTTGCCCGAGGTCACCGCACAAGTCTCCGGGCCAGGACAGACCCCGCTGTCCTATCACCAGGAGCGGCTGTGGTTCGTCGATACCTTCGAAACCGGCTACCTGTACGACGCCAATCCGGTCTATCACAACATTGCGTTACTGCTGGAGTTGACCGGAGAGATCAATCAACCGGCCCTGCAAACCGCCCTCGACGGCTTGCTGGCCCGCCACGACATCCTGCGCTGCCGGGTATTGAGCGACGGTAGCCGGGCCTGGCAACACTTCGACGGCCCGGCCAGCCTGGTGCTCGAAGTGATCCAGGGCAACCCCGACGACTTGCCGGGCCAGGCCCTGGCCGCGACCCGTCGCCCGTTGAACATGGACGGCGGCAGCCTGGTTCGGGCCAGCCTGGTTCGGGCCAGCGATCAGCATGGGATCCTGGCCATCGCCGTGCACCATCTGCTGGCCGACCGCAGCGCCATACAGTTGCTCAAGCGCGACCTGCTGGCCCTCTACGAAGCCGCCTGCGCCGAGCGCAGCGCCGACCTGCCGGCATTGCCGCTGGGCTATGGCGACTTTGCCGCCTGGCAACGCAACCTGCCGGCCACCGTGCTGGAAAACCTGCGGGCCTATTGGGCCTATCAACTGCGCGGCAAACTGCAAGCCCTGGAGCTGCCCCTGAATCGACCTCGGGCGGCGGTGCATGTATTTGCCGAAGCCACCCACGGTTTCACCCTCGAGCCGGCGCTGGCGCGGCGCCTCGAAGCACTGGCCCGGGAAGTCGGCGTGAGCAGCGACAGCCTGGCCCTGAGCGCATTCACCGCCCTGTTGCGCCGCTACGCCGGCCACGATGAACTGGTGATCGGCACCACGGCCGCCTGCCGTGAACCGGCCCTGCGGGATGTCGTCGGGCCGCTGGACAATCTGCTGGTCATGCGTGGCCTGTGCGACAGCGACACCACTTTGCAACAGCTTTGGGAACAGACCGCCAACAACCTGACCCAGGGCCTGCGCCACCGGCACATGCAGTTCGACCAATTGGTGCTGGCCCTCAACCCGGCCAAGGACATGAGCCGCACCGCGCTGTTCGACGTGCTCTTCAATTTCCAGCGCACCACCGACCACGACACGCTGGTGGCGGGCCTGGCGGTCAATACGCTGGAGACCAACCTGGGTTATGGCAAGAACGACCTGCACCTGCTGATCACGGCCGATGAATCACACTGGGCCGGGCACCTGGCGTACAACGCGGAATTCTTCGACGCCGAATTCATCCAGCAGCTGATGCGCCATTACGTGCGCCTGCTGGAAGCTTTTGTCGAGGATTCGCAGCAGCGGGTCGACGACGTTCCGCTGCTGGATGCCGCCGAACGCCAGCGACAGATCCTCGATTTCAACGACAGCGAAGCGGCCTGGCCCGAGACCCTGACCCTGCATCAGCTCTTCGAAGAACAGGTGCGGCAGTACCCGGACCGCATCGCGGTCAATCTGGGCCTGGAGCGCCTGAGCTATCGACAGCTCAACGAACAGGCCAACCGCCTCGCCCACCGCCTGCGTGCGGCCGGCGTGCAGCCCCAGGAACTGGTGGCCATCGCCCTGGATCGCTCGCTACAGATGATCGTCGCCACCCTGGCGGTGCTCAAGGCCGGCGGTGCCTACGTGCCCATCGATCCGAATTCGCCCCAGGAGCGCATCGCCTATGTGCTGCGCGACAGCGGCGCCCGCAAGGCCATCGCCCGCCAGGACATGAGTCCGGCGTTGCAGGCCCTCGGCATCGAAGTCTTCGATGTCGCCACGGACAGCGGCGTCAGCGCCGCCAACCTGCCCAACTTCAGTGCCGCGGACCACCTCTGCTACGTGATCTACACCTCGGGTTCCACCGGGGAACCCAAGGGTGCGTTGCTCGAACACCGCAACGTCGTGCGCCTGCTGCACAACAATCGATTGGACTTCCAGTTCAGCGCCGACGATGTCTGGTCGCTGTTCCACTCCAATGCCTTCGATTTCTCGGTCTGGGAAATCTTCGGCGCCCTGCTCTACGGCGCGCGCCTGAGCCTGGTGCCCGAAGCCCTGCGCCGCGATCCGGTGGAGCTGCTGGGTTTCCTTGAAAGCGAACAGGTGACGGTGCTGAACCAGACACCGTCGGCGTTCCTGCAACTGAGCGCCGCAGCCCTGGCGACGCCACAGGTGGGCCTGGAACATTTGCGCTATGTGATTTTCGGCGGGGAAAGCCTGGAACTGGGCAAGCTCGACGCCTTCCACCGTGCCTTCGGGCATGTGGCGCTGGTGAACATGTACGGCATCACCGAAACCTGCGTGCACGTGACCTACAAGGCCATTGGCGCGGCGGACATCGCCGCCGGCGTCTCCAATGTCGGGCGGCCGATTCCGACCACCGTGGCCTACGTGCTCGACGCCCGTCAACGGCTGCTACCGGTGGGTGTGGCCGGTGAAATCTGCGTCGGCGGGCTGGGTGTGGGCCGTGGCTACCTGAACCGTCCGGCCCTGAGCGCCGAACGTTTCATTAGCGACCCGTTCCGGCCCGGCGAGCGGTTGTATCGCTCCGGAGACCTGGGCAAGCTGCTGGACAATGGTGAAAT
Source organism: Pseudomonas sp. NFACC14 (assembly GCF_900106885.1). Taxonomy (NCBI): domain Bacteria; kingdom Pseudomonadati; phylum Pseudomonadota; class Gammaproteobacteria; order Pseudomonadales; family Pseudomonadaceae; genus Pseudomonas; species Pseudomonas sp. NFACC14. The sequence continues at coordinate 80,435 of NZ_FNOA01000025.1, read as the reverse complement.
CGTTCACCTGGGCCGGATCGACGCCCAAGTGAAGATTCGCGGTTTCCGCATCGAACTGGGGGAGATCGAAGCCAAGCTGCTGGCCTGTGACGGCGTGCGTGAAGCGCGGGTATTGGCCCGCGAGGACGCAAGCCAGGGCAAGCGCCTGATCGCCTACCTGATCCCTGAGACGGGCGCGGTGCTGCAAGTGGCGGCATTGCGCAAGCAGTTGGGGGCGACCCTGCCCGACTACATGATTCCGAGTGCCTTTGTCAGTCTGCCGGCCTACCCGCTCACCGCCAACGGCAAGCTGGACCAGGACGCACTGCCGGCACCGGACCTGGACGCCATGTCCGAGCGCGGTTATGCCGCGCCCGAAGGTGCCGTCGAAGTGGCCCTGGCGCAGATTTTCCAGGAGTTGCTGGGTCTGGAACGCGTGGGCCGCAGTGACAGTTTCTTTGAATTAGGCGGGCACTCGCTGCTGGCCGCGCAACTGGTTTCCCGGGTGCGGCAGCAGTTGGGCGGCGAACTCATGCTGCGCGAACTGTTCAGTCATCCCACCGTGGAGGAACTGGCGCGGGTCGTCGGCGACCTGCAGACCGTCAGCACCGAGACCATCGGCATCGCCGACCGCAACGCACCGTTGGCGCTGTCCTTTTCCCAGCAACGCCTGTGGTTTCTCGACCAACTCGATGCAAACGCCAGCACCGCTTACCACATGCCCGCGTCCTTGCTGCTGCGCGGCGATCTCGACCACGCCGTGCTCAAGGCTGTCCTCGACCGCTTGGTGGCGCGTCACGAAAGCCTGCGGACCACCTTCGATCGTCATGGCGAACAACCGGTGCAGATTATCGCCCCCGCAGACTGCGGCTTTGCCTTGGCCGAGCAGGATTTGCGCAGCCTGCCTTACGAGCAGGCCAGCATCAGCGCCTCTCGCATCGCCGACAGCGAGGCCACGGCGCCGTTCGATCTGCGCCAGGGACCGCTGATTCGTGGGCGTCTGTTGCGCCTGGCCGACGACGAACACATGCTGCTCATCACCCAGCATCACATCATCTCCGACGGCTGGTCGGTGGGTGTCCTGGTCAAGGAGTTCGCCGCTCTTTATCGAGCCTTCAGTCAACACCAGGCCGATCCGCTGCCCGCGCTGTCGGTTCAATATGCCGACTACGCCGCCTGGCAGCGCCAGGTCCTCGACAGCGAACGCCTGAGCCACCAGGCCGACTTCTGGCGTGAGCAGCTTGGCGGCGCGCCGGCGCTGTTGTCCTTGCCCACCGATCGCCCCCGCCCGGCGGTACAAAGCTACCGGGGTGGCGACGTCAGGGTGAACATCGCTGCGCCGTTGCGCGAACGCCTGGAACGTTTTTGCCAGGCACACAACGTCACCCTGTTCATGGCGTTGCTCAGTGCCTGGTCGGTGCTCATGGCACGCCTGGGCAACGAACCAGACGTCGTGATCGGCGTACCGACGGCCAACCGTGGCCGTACCGAAACCGAAAACCTGATCGGCTTCTTCGTCAACACCCTGGCCCTGCGGGTAGACCTTGGGCAAAACCCGAGCGTGGCGCAGTTGCTGGAGCAGATCAAACACACCACCCTGGCGGCCCACGAACATCAGGACATTCCTTTCGAGCAAGTCATCGAAGCCTTGCAACCACCGCGTTCCCTGAGCCACAACCCGCTGTGCCAGGTCGCCCTGTCGCTCAACAATACCCCTGGCGGCGTTGAACTGAGCCTGCCCGGCCTGACCCTGGTCCCCGTGGCCCAGGCCCATGAAACCTCGCAGTTCGACCTGATGCTGACACTGGACGATGACGGCGGCACGCTGGGCGGCGTGATCGAATACGCCAGCGACCTGTTCGACCATCGCACCGTGGAACGCTTCGCCCAGCACTTCCAGACCCTGCTTGAAGCCATGATCGAGGACCCCGCGCAGCCGGTGCTCGCCCTTCCGTTGCTCACCCCGGCACAGCGCCAGGCCTCGCCAGCCACGCTGCCGCCCAAAGCCGTGTTCGCGGCGCAACTGCTGATTCATCAGCGCTTCGAACAGGTCGCCGCCGCCCAGCCCCACGCCACCGCCCTGGTCCTGGGCGAACGCGAACTGAGCTATCAGGCACTCAACCGCCGCGCCAACCGCATCGCCCGTGAACTGCTCGCCCAAGGCGTACGGCCCGATGACCGGGTAGCGATCCTGGCCCGCCGCGGGGTGGAAATGGTCTGCGCCGTACTGGCCGTGCTCAAGGCCGGTGCCGCCTACGTGCCACTGGATCCGGCCTACCCCAGCGAACGCCTCGGCTACCTGCTCGACGACAGCACCCCGGTGGCCTTGCTGGCCCAGCCTGACTGCCTCGCCGTGCTGCCCGAGCATGCCGTGCCGGTGGTGCACCTCAAGGATTACGTCGCCGCAGACGACCTGACGGACGTGTCCCTGGACCACAACCTCGAAGCCAGGGCGCTGGGCCTGACGCCGCGGCACCTGGCCTACGTCATCTACACCTCGGGGTCCACCGGGCTGCCCAAGGGCGTGCTGGTGGAACACGGCAATGTCGCACGGCTGTTCGATGCCACCGCCGGGTTGTTCGACTTCGACCAAAACGACGTGTGGACGCTGTTTCACTCCTTCGCCTTCGACTTCTCGGTCTGGGAAATCTGGGGCGCCTTGAGTTACGGCGGCAAGTTGGTGATCGTCCCGAGCGACGTGGCCCGTTCCCCCGATGATTTCTATGCCCTGGTCTGCCAGCAGCGCGTCACGATCCTGAACCAGACGCCGAGCGCCTTCCGCCAGTTCATCGAGGCCCGCGAGCGCAGCGACCAGGAGCATACCCTGCGCGAAGTGATCTTCGGCGGCGAGGCGCTGGATTTCCGCAGCCTGCGCCCCTGGACCGCACGCACAACGTTGGCGCGTACCCGTCTGGTCAACATGTACGGGATCACCGAAATCACCGTACACGCCACTTACTACCCGATCAGCCAGGTGGAAATCGACACCGGCGCGCCAAGCCTGATCGGCCCGCCACTGCCGGACCTGTGCCTGCGTATTCTCGACGAGTACCGGCAACCGGTGCCGGTGGGGGTCAACGGCGAGATCTACATCGGCGGTGCCGGTGTGGCCCGGCATTACCTCAATCGCGAGGCGCTGAATGCCGAACGATTCATCCCCGATCCGTTCGCCATGGAACCCGGCGCAAGGTTGTATCGCACCGGCGACATCGCTCGCTACCGCGCCGATGGCGGCGTGGTCTACGTGGGCCGCAACGACTCGCAGATCAAGATCCGCGGCTTCCGTATCGAGCTGGGGGAAATCGAAGCGCAACTGCTCGATTGCGCCGATGTCCGCGAGGCGCTGGTGATCGTGCGTGAAGACCGCCCCGGCGACAAACGCCTGGTGGCCTACCTGATCGCCCATGAAGGGACTGCCCCGGACTCCTCGGCCTTGCGCAGCCAGCTGGCCAGCGTACTGGCCGAACATATGGTGCCCAGTGCTTTCGTGACCCTGGAGGCCTGGCCACTGACCACCAACGGCAAGCTCGACCGCGCGGCTCTGCCGGCACCGGACTTGGCTGCCACCGCGAGCCAGCACTACGAAGCACCGCTGGGGGAAATCGAAATGACCCTGGCCAGCGCCTGGCAGACGTTGCTCGGGGTTGAACGAGTGGGCCGTCAGGATCACTTCTTCGAACTCGGCGGCCACTCGTTCCTGGTCATCAGCCTGATCGAACACCTGCGTCAGGCGGGTCTGCAACTGGATGTGCGCACGGTCTTCTCGGCGCCGACACTCCAAGCCATGGCCGCCGTCCTCGCCGGTGGCGGCACCACCCAACAGGTGGTCCCCGCGAACCTGATCCCCGCCGATTGCACGGCGATCGTCCCACAGATGTTGCCGCTGGTGACCCTGAGCCAACAGGAAATCGAGCAAATCGTCGCCGACGTCCCCGGTGGCGCCGGCAATGTGCAAGACATCTACCCCCTGTCATCGTTGCAGGAAGGCATTCTGTTCCACCACTTGTTGCAGGCCGAAGGCGACGCCTACCTGATGCGTACCGTGGTGACGTTCGATCGCCGCCAGGTGCTCGACGACTTCCTGGCCGCCGTACAGGTGGTGATCGACCGCCACGACATCCTGCGTACCGCGTTGCGCTGGCATGGCTTGTCGCAGCCGGTGCAGGTCGTTCATCGCCAGGCGCAACTGCCCGTCATGACCTTGGACTGCTTGCCCGGCGAAGACGCCTTGCAGGTTCTCCGGGACCATACGGACACGCATCATCTGCGACTGGACCTGCAACGGGCCCCGTTGATCGCGGCGTACGTCACCTACGACGAACCCCGGGCACAATGGCTGCTGGCATTGCTCGACCATCACCTGATCAGCGATAACGTGACCCTGCGCCTGATCATGCTGGAGATCCAGGCTGTGATGGCCGGCCAGGCCGAGAGCCTGCCACCCTCCCAACCGTACCGTAACTTCATCGCCCGGGCCGCCAGCGTGCCCCAGGCCGACCACGAAGCCTACTTCCGTCACTTGCTGGCCGATGTGGATGCCACCACCGCGCCTTATGGTGTGCTCGATGTACGGGGCAACGGTGCGGGGATCAAGCGTGCGGTGAAACATTTGAGCGACGATCTCAGCGCCCAGGTGTATCGAACCGCACGCACTCAAGGGGTCCCGACCTCGGTGCTGTTCCATGCGGCCTGGGGCCTGGTCGTCGCGGCCACCAGCGGGCGCGACGACGGGATTTTCGGCACAGTGTTGTCGGGGCGTTCCCAAGGCACCGCCGGGGCCGACCATGCACTGGGGATGTTCATCAACACCTTGCCGATGCGCATTCGCTTGCAGCAGAACACCGTCAGCGACATTGTCCGCGACGCCTATCAGCAACTCAGTGAGCTACTGACCCACGAACAGGCGTCCCTGGCCCTGGCCCAGCGTTGCAGTGCCGTGGATACGTCGCTGCCACTGTTCACCGTGATCCTCAACTGCCGCCATGGCGACCTGGTGAACGCGTCCGGGGAAAACGTCGCAGACATGGGCAGCCACGAAGGCATGCATTTCATCGCCTCCGAAACCCGTACCAACTACCCCATTGAAATTGCCGTGGCGAATGTGGGCAGCGGCTTCTCCCTGACCGCCCAATCCATCACCGGCATCGACCCGCAACGCATCGCCGCCTACCTCGCCCAAGCCGTGGCCGCGCTGGTCGAAGCCCTTGAACAAGCCCCCGAACGCCTCGCCAGCGATCTGGACGTGCTCCCCGACACCGAGCGGCAATTGCTGCTGGCGGACTTCAACCGCACCGCCACGGATTTCGGCGCGGCGCAACCGATCCAGCACCTGTTCGAAGCCCAGGTCCAGGCCAACCCCGACGCCGTGGCCCTGGTCTGCGAAAATCAACAACTGACCTACCGCCAGCTCAACCGTCGCGGTTTGGTTGAGTTGCTCGAACTGGGCGTCGAACCCGATCAGCGCGTGGCGATCTGTGCCGAACGCAGCCTGGACATGATCGTCGGCCTGCTCGGCGTGCTCAAGGCCGGCGCCGCCTACGTGCCCATCGACCCGGCCCACCCCGCGGAGCGCATGGCCTTCATGCTCCAGGACAGCCAGCCTCGGGCCTTGCTGACCCAGGCGGCCCTTGCCCTGCCGTCCGGCGAGCTGCCGCTGCTCTTGCTCGACACGAGCGATTCGCGGCGAGCGGCGGATGACGCGGCTTTTGATGCCAACCCGCAGGTGCCCGGCCTGACGCCTGAGCACCTGGCCTATGTGATCTACACCTCCGGCTCCACCGGCCAGTCCAAGGGCGTGATGGTCGAGCACCGTTCGGTGTTCAACTTCTGGCAGGTGCTCACCCGCACCACCCACCAGCATTGCCCAAGCCCGGCCACCGTGGCGCTGAATGCCGGGTTCTTCTTCGACATGTCGATCAAAGGCATCTCCCAGCTGTTCTCCGGCCATCGGCTGGTGATCATCCCGCAACTGATCCGCGCCAGCGGCCACGAACTGCTCGACTTCCTCGAACAGCACCAGGTGCACGCCTTCGATTCCACGCCATCGCAGCTCGACACCCTGCTCGCCGCCGGCCTGCTGGAACGCAGCAGCTACCAGCCGGTGAGCGTGCTGCTCGGTGGCGAGGCCATCAATGCCGCGACCTGGGCGAAGTTGCGCGACTGCCCGAGCATCCGTTTCTACAACATGTACGGCCCCACCGAATGCACGGTGGACGCCACCATCGACCTGATCCGTGACCTGGGCGAGCGTCCGAGCATTGGCCGGCCGATTGCCAACGTCCAGGTGCACGTGCTGGATGCGCGAGGTGAACCGGCACCGTTGGGCGTGGCCGGTGAGCTGCACATCGGCGGCGCCGGCGTGGCCCGGGGTTACCTGAACCGGCCGGAGCTGAGCGCTGAACGCTTTATTACAGACCCGTTCAGCACCGAGCCGAACGCACGCCTGTACAAGACCGGCGACCTCGGTCGCTGGCTGGCCGACGATACGCTGGAGTACCTGGGGCGCAATGACTTCCAGGTGAAGATCCGTGGGTTCCGTATCGAGTTGGGCGAGATTGAGAATCTCCTGGTAGCTTATCCAGGTATCCGCGAGGCCGTGGTCATTGCGCGGGAAGACAGCCAGGGCGATTCGGACAGCAAGCGCCTGGTCGCCTATGTCTGCGGCGAGCCGGTCCTGGCCGAGCAACTGCGCAGCACCCTGCTCAAGCACCTGCCCGAATACATGGTACCCAGCGCGTTCGTGCACCTTGATGCCCTGCCCCTCACCGCCAACGGCAAGCTCGACCGTCGCGCCCTGCCGGCGCCCGGCCAGGAAGCCCTGGCCAGCAAAACCTACGAGGCGCCCCAGGGCGACACTGAAATCGCCATCGCCGAGATCTGGAAAGGATTGCTGCATCTGGATCAGGTCGGCCGTCACGACGGCTTCCTCGAACTGGGCGGCCATTCGCTGCTCGCCGTGCAGTTGCTCTCGCGGCTGCGACGCAAGCTGGGTGCACGGGTGACCTTGCGCGAACTGTTCGACGCGCCGACGGTGCGTGGCCTCGCCGCCCTGGTGCACGGCGCATCGCCAACTGAATCGGTCTCGATTCCATTGGCCAATCGCGCGGGACGACTGCCGTTGTCCTTTTCGCAACAGCGGTTGTGGTTCCTCGATCATCTGGACCACGCGGCCGGTGCGGCCTATCACCTGCCATTGGCCTTGAGCCTGAAAGGGATGCTGGACAAAGCTGCGCTGCAAGCGACCCTCGACCGCCTGGTGGCGCGCCACGAAACCTTGCGCACGCGATTCGAATTGGTGGACGACGAGCCACTGCAAAAAATCGCCCCGGCCGACTACGGTTTCCGCCTGGAGCAGCAGGACCTGCGTGCAATGGCCCCCGCTGAACGCCAGGCCACGCTCGAGCACCTCGGCCAGATCAACGCCACGCAGTTGTTCGACTTGCACAGCGGGCCACTGATGCGCGGCCACCTGGTGCAAGTGGCCGATGACGAACATGTGCTGTTCATCACCCTGCATCACATCGTTTCCGATGGCTGGTCCAACAGCGTGCTGGCTCGCGAGGTCAGCGTGCTCTACAACGCCTTCACTCAAGGCCAGAAAGACCCGTTGCCGCCCCTGGCGCTGCAATACGTGGACTATGCCGCCTGGCAGCGACAATCCCTTGAAGGCCCGGCGCTGCAAACGCAGATCGACTTCTGGCGGCAACACCTGGAAGGTGCGCCCGTGCTGCTGAACCTGCCGCTGGATCGTCCGCGCCCGGCGATACAGCGGTATACCGGTGGCATCATCGAGTGCAGCTTTTCGCCCGCCCTCAGCGCCGATCTGCGTGCGTTCAGCCAAGCCCGGGGCACCACCTTGTTCATGGTGCTGCTGGCGGGCTGGTCAGTGTTGATGAGCCATCTGAGCGGCCAGGCAGATGTAGTGGTCGGCACGCCGGTGGCCAACCGTCAGCGTCCGGAGCTGGAAGCGTTGATCGGTTTCTTCGCCAACACCCTGGCGTTGAGAGTCTCCACCGAGCGTGAGACCCGCATCGACGAGCTGCTGGGGAAAATCAAGGACCTGACCCTGGCCGCCTACAATCACCAGGACCTGCCCTTCGAACAGGTAGTGAGCGCCCTGCAACCGACTCGCAGCATGAGCCACAGCCCGCTGTTCCAGGTGATGCTGAGCCTGGACAACACGCCACCGGCACCGTTGCAGTTGCCCGGGCTCGAGGTGCAAACCCTGGCAAGCCCCCACAACACCACGCAGTTCGACCTGTCGCTGTCGCTGATCGACAATGGCGAACGCATCGCTGGCAGCCTGCAATACGCCAACGACCTGTTCGACACGCACACCGTGCAGAACATCGCCGGATTGTTTGCCAAGGTCCTGGAAAACCTGGTGACCGACGCACAGCAATCCATCGGCCAATTGTTGCAGGACATGCCGCCGCTGGAGCGCTCGGCCACTGCCGTCGTCCAGCCCGTCATCGCAGAAAACGGTCCCGTGCCGTTGCCTTATGAAGCGCCTCAAGGGGATACCGAGATCGCCATCGCGGCCCTCTGGCAGGACCTGTTCAAACAGGAACGGATCAGCCGCCACGACGACTTCTTCAGCCTCGGTGGCATTTCGCTGATGGCGGTGCAAATGGCCTCTCGCCTGCGCAAAGTCCTCGGGAAACCGATCGCCGTGCGTGACCTGTTCGTCGAGCCGACCATCGCCGGTTTCGCCAGGACCCTCGATGGCCAGTCCCGGCCCGGCGTCCAGCGCAATCTGGTGCCGATCCGCCGCACCGGCTCCCAGCGACCGCTGTATCTGGTCCATCCCCTGGGCGGTGAGGTGCAATATGCGCGGGACCTGGCGCCCACGCTCGATCCCCAGATACCGGTCTATGGCTTGGCCGCCAGTGGCTTGGCGGCGGGCGAGGCCCCGCTGTCCGATGTGCCGGCCATTGCAACGCGTTACCTGACGGCCATCCGCCAGGTCCAGCCGCAAGGTCCGTACCGGATCGCCGGTTGGTCGGCCGGTGGCCTGATCGCCTATGAAATGGCGCGCCAACTGCAGGCCGGCGGTGAGGCCATAGAGTTCCTCGGCATCATCGATACGTCGACCCGTCCGGACCCGCTGCCCGAGTCATCGATCAGTGAAGCGCAGTTCCTGATGGCCTGGCTACCCGAGGGGATCGACCCTGATCTGCTCCGGCAACTGACGGCGCTGGCGGAAGACTCTGCCATCGAGGCGATGCTGACACTGTGCATGACCCATCGCCTGCTACCGGAGGAGTTGCCCGATGACATCGACGCTGCCCTGCTGCGCACGCACTTGGGCGTCGCCTATGCCACGCGGCTGGCCATCGGCAGCTACGTCAGCCCGCCCAGCCCGCTCACGGTGTCGTTGTTCACCGCGAAGGATCAGCAACGCAGCGACCCGACCCTGGGCTGGCGTGCGTTGCTGCAGGATCAGGTGAACGTGACGGCCCTGCCCGGCACCCACAACACACTGGTCAAGGCGCCCCACGTGGCCCGGCTGGGCGAGGCGATTTCCCAGGCCTTGAAAACCGCCACGCTGTCATGACAGCCCCGGGCTGTCCCGCGAGCGATTCGCTGGGCAGCCCGAGGTGTGGAGGCTGATCCATCGTCATCGCGAGCAAGCTCGCTCCCACAAGGGGCCTGTGGTGAATGCAGACTTCATGACACCTTGGTTTCCTGTGGTGAATGCAGACTTAATGAACACCCCGGATCCCTGTGGGAGCGAGCTTGCTCGCGATGACGGCGGCACAGCCAACATCGGCACACACTGCCCCACCGCTTCGCGAGCAAGCCCCCACAGGTTTCATCCCTGATCTGCGGGCCGGAATGTCCCCGTTTTCCGCTACAGACGTTTCCTACCCGCAACCGCTTAAATACCCCCTCAAGCTGAATCGTTTTTTGTGGATGGAGTCCACAGGCGATGTCCGGTCGGCCGCCGATCAGGACTGTCACCCACCGCACGATCACTCTAAAAGGGAGCCTTATGCATGTGATCATTACGGCCATCGGCTCAGCCGGTGACGTTCACCCATTTATCGGGATCGGCCGTACCCTCGCCGCACGCGGGCATCGGATAACCTTTTGCGCCAGCGCGGTGTTCGCTCCGGTGATCGAGCGCTGTGGCTTCAAGTTCCTGCCCTTGGGTACCCGCGAGGAATATCAAGCGGTCATGGCTGACCCGGCGTTGTGGCATCCGCGCACGTCACTGCCCACCCTATGGAAAACCGTCGGTGGCACGTTGCGCGAACAGTATCGGCTACTGGAACAAGCCTGTGACGACGACACCATCCTGCTCGGCTCGTTGTGGGCGTTTTCCGCGCGGCTGCTACAGGAAAGACACGGCATCCCACTGGTCACTGGCCAGGTCACACCCTTCGCCATCTGGTCGCCCCTCGCGCGCCCCGTCCATCCGCCTGGAACGAACCTGCCGGCCTTCGTACCGTATCCCTTGCGACGCCTGCTGCTGGGGGTCATCGAGCACACCTTCCTCGATCGGCTCATGAAGCCTGAGCTCAACGGTTTTCGCCGGGAACTGGGCTTGCCTGCGGTCAAACGCATCATCAGCCAGTGGATTTCCTCGCCCGACCGGGTATTGGGGTTGTTTCCGGACTGGTTCGCCCCGATCCAACAGGACTGGCCTGCCCAGACGGTACTGACCGGGTTCCCGTTATTCGATGAATCCGGTTTCGAGGCGCCAGACGCCGAGCTGGAGGACTTTTTGAATGCATCCCCACCGGTGGTGTTCACCCCGGGCTCGACGACGGTCAATGCCGAACAGTACTTCGCCGCGGCGGCGAAAGCACTGAAGTTGATCGACCGCCGCGGCGTGTTCCTGACCCGCCAGCCGGTCGACCCGTCGTTGTCCAGCGACGGCAGGATCCTGGTCAGGCCTTATGTTCCCATGAGCCGCATCCTGCCCCATACCTCGGCCCTGGTGCATCACGGAGGCGTCGGGACCACGGCCCTGGCAATCGCCGCCGGAGTGCCACAGATCACCACCCCATTTGCCCACGACCATTTCGACAACGCCGCGCGAATGCAACGCCTGGGGTGCGGCTTGCAGGTGTCCACGCCGGCCTCCGCCGAGGCACTGGCCTCGGCCCTGGACACGGTGCTGAACAGTGCTGACGTGCGCGCCAGTTGTGAGCGCTACAGCAAGGCGATGGCCAGTGGTGACAGCGCCCGCGAAGCGGCAGCGCTGCAAATCGAGGCAATCGCCCGCAGAGCCGCGACGTATCGCGTCGCGTAATCACGGATTGATTGGCGACTGACGCAGCGCTGCCATTGGCCCGGCCAGAAGGCATCACTCTTTTCACTCGTTTCATCGGGCCAGCGGATCGGCCCACGGAGAACACCATGACCCAGACCCTGCCCGCAACGAGCGCAGAGTGCGTGCTTTATCCCCTCACCACCCCGCAACTGGACATCTGGCTGGACCAGGTGCTGCATGCTGACAGCCCGTTGTACAACATCGGCGGCTATGCCCGCATCAACGGCGCGGTCGACGCCACGCTGCTACGGGCGGCCTTCAACCAGGTCGTCAACGGCCACGATGCCCTGCGGATCCAGCTGGTGCCCGGCTCCAGCGAGCACCCACTGCCGCGCCAACGTTTCCTGGGGCCGGTCGACGCCCCGTTGGCGGTGCACGACGTGTCGGGCCATGCCGATCCAGAGGCCAGCGCATTGGCCTTGCTGCAGGCCGAGCTGCAAACCCCGTTTTCCTTTGACGATGGGCTGCTGGTGCGCGCGGACCTGGTCAAGGTCCGGGAAGACCTCCACTACTGCTTCGTCAATTGCCATCACCTGATCATCGATGGCTGGTCCTTCGCCATGATTGGCCGAACACTCAGCCAGGCCTATACCGCCCTGCATGACCAGGCGCAAAACACGGCGACGGCCCCCACCTATCAAGCGTATGTCGAGCAGCAAGTCGCCAGCAAAGACTCGGTTTCGTTCCAGCGCCAGCGCCAATACTGGTTGGAGAAGTACCGCACACTGCCCGAGCCCCTGCTCGCACCCCGTCATCCGGGTCGGCTCGACCAGCGCCTGGCGCCCAGCCAGAACCATGCCTGGCGCTTGCCCCGGGCGCTTTACAACCGTCTTGGCGAAAACGCGAAGGCCGCGGGCCAGGCGACGGTCTTCCACGTCATGCTCGGGGTGCTGTACAGCTACTTCGCGCGCACCGAGCAACGGGATGAAATCGTCATCGGCCTGCCCATCCTCAACCGCGCCAATGCCGCACACAAGGCCACGATGGGCTTGTTCGTCGGCATGAGCCCGGTACGCCTGAGCCTGGGCACCGACCTGAGCTTCAGCGACCTGGTTGCCAAGATTGCCCTGACGCTCAAGCAGGATTATCGCTACCAGCGCTTCCCGCTGAGCGAATTGAACCGCGAACTCGGCTTGCAGAACCTGGGGCGGCGGCAGTTGTTCGACGTGGTGGTGTCCTACGAGCAGGACCAGGACACCTGGTACGGGCCCGCGCCGGCACAGCCGGTCAAGCTCAGCAATGGCTACGAACAAATGCCACTGGCAATGCACGTTCGTGAGTCCGCGCCGCAAGACGATGTGTGGATGCACTTCATCTACAACGAGGCCTATTTCGACGCGTCGCAGATCGAGGCCTTGCAACAGCGCTTCATGAACATCCTGGCGTGCGTGGCCGCTGATTTCGACGTGTCGGTCGCGGCCCTCGACCCGCTGGCGCCCACTGAGCGCCGATTGCTGCGGGACTGGAATCGCACCGACGTCGACTACCCAAGGGATGTGCTGCTCCATCAACTGATCGAAGCCCAGGTCGCCACTCGCCCCGATGCCATCGCGGTGCGCTTCGCAGACCAGGCGCTGACTTACGACGCGCTGAACCGTCAGGCCAACCGCCTGGCCCATGCCCTGCTGGAAACCGGGCTTGGCCGCGACGATCGCGTTGCCATCTGCCTGGACCGCAGCCTGGAGATGGTGGTCGGCCTGCTGGGCATTCTCAAAGCGGGTGCCGCCTACGTGCCGCTGGACCCGGGTTATCCGGCCGACCGTTTGAGCCATATGCTCAGCGACAGCGCGCCCAGTGCCCTGATCACCACCCAGGGGTTATTGGCGAACCTGCCCGCCGTGACGATGCCCGTGCTGTGCCTGGATGCCGACTCTGAAGCGCTGTCTCGACAACCGACGCACAACCCGGACCCCGCCGCGCTCGGGCTGACGCCGCGACACCTGGCCTACGTGATCTACACCTCCGGCTCCACCGGCTTGCCCAAGGGTGTGATGAACCAGCATGACGGGGTCGTCAATCGCTTGCTCTGGGCGCGCGATGCCTATGGGGTCGATGAACACAGCCGGATCCTGCAAAAGACGCCGTTCAGTTTCGACGTGTCGGTCTGGGAATTTTTCCTGCCGTTGCTCAGTGGCGCGCAACTGATCGTCGCCGCCCCCGACGGCCACAAGGATCCGCACTACCTGATGGACATCATGGCGAGCGCCGGCATTACGCTGCTGCATTTCGTCCCATCGATGCTGCAGGTCTTTCTCGACCAGGTGGAGCCACAGCGCCTGCCCGCGCTCCAGCAGGTCTTGTGCAGCGGCGAGGCCTTGCCCCATGCCTTGCAGAAGCGTTTTTTCGAATGTTTGCCGACGGTGCAATTGCACAACCTCTACGGCCCCACCGAAGCGGCCGTCGACGTGACGGCCTGGCATTGCCGGCCCGATGCGCACGACGGCATCGTACCGATCGGCCGACCGATCGCGAATATCCAAATGCATGTCCTCGACGCGAACCTGCAACGGCTGCCACCGGGTGTGGCCGGCGAGCTGCACATCGGTGGCATCGGGGTCGCGCGGGGTTACCTGAACCGTCCCGAACTGACGGCCGAGCGGTTTATCCACGACCACTTGGGCAGCGAGCCCCAGGCGCGGCTGTACAAGACCGGCGACCTCGGGCGTTGGCTGCCCGATGGCAGCCTCGAATACCTGGGACGCAACGATTTCCAGGTGAAAATCCGCGGCCTGCGCATCGAACTGGGCGAGATCGAAGCCCACCTGCTCGCCTGTGATGGTGTCAAGGACGTGGTCGTGATTGCCCGCCAGGAAGCCGGCGATGCGTACCTCAACGCCTATTGGGTGAGCGAGCCCGGCTGCTCGCCATCCCCGCAAGCGCTGCGGGAAACCTTGCGCCGGCAGGTGCCTGACTACATGGTGCCCAGGCACCTGGTCGAGCTCGATCAGTTCCCGTTGAGTGTCAACGGCAAGCTGGACCGCAAGGCCCTGCCCGAGCCAGCAGCCAACCCGGGTAGCGATACGACAGCCCCACGCACGGCGTTGGAAGAGGCCCTCGCCGAGTTGTGGCGGGACAACCTCAAGCGCTCGACGTTGGGCATCCATGACAACTATTTCATGCTGGGCGGCGACTCCCTGAAAGTCATCCACTTGCAGATCCATGCCCGTGAACAAGGGATTGCGCTGACCCTGGCGCAGGTCTACCAGTACCCCACCATCGCCCAGTTGGCCGAGGCCCTGGCGTCCGGGCAAACCCCGGCCACCGAGCTCGAACCCTTGGCCCACGTGGCGCCTTTCGCCCAGGTTCCGTCGGCAATCCGCCTGGCCAGCGAAGGCGTGTTCGATGACGTGTTTGCCGCTTCGCAGCTGCAAGTCGGGATGATTTATCACTCGATGATGCACCCGGATTCGGCGATCTATCACGACATCTTCCGCTACCGCTTGCGCCTGCAGTGGGATGCGCCGGCGTGGGAGCGGGCCTGTACCGCATTGATCCGGCGTCATCCGGCCTTGCGCATGTCGTTCGATATCGGTCACGCCGAGGTGCCCATGGCCCGGGTGCACTCGAGCGTCGAGCCGCCGGTGCAAATCATCGATGTCTGCTCAATGAGCCCCGACGCCCGGGCCCACGCCATCGCCGCCTACGTGGAGGAGCGCAAGCGTTACCGCGAAGACTGGCATCGGGCGCCGCTGTATCAGTTCTGCGTGTTCGTCGCGGAGACTGAAATCGACCTGGTCTTCAGCTTCCACCATGCGATCCTCGATGGCTGGAGCGTCGCCACCTTGATGCGCGACCTGATCACGCTCTACACCTCGGCACCGGGCACCGACGCCCTGCCGGCCCTGACCACCACGCCAGCCGACTTCGTGGCCCTGGAGCAACAAGCCATGGCGACGCAGACCCACCGCCGGTTCTGGCGCGAATACCTGCACGATGCGCCGGCCGCGGCCATGACCAGCTGGATCCATGGAGTGGCACCAGACCCGACGCCGCACCGCTCGGCCTACCGTGAACTGCCGGCCGCGGACCTGGCCCGGCTCGAAGCCTTCTGCCAGGCCCGTGACCTGCCCCTGCGCGCGGTCCTGCTGACGGCCCACGGTTTCGCCCAGGCAATCATGTCCAATCAAAAGGACGTGCTGTGCGGTGTGATCAGCCATGGCCGACCGGCATTCGAAGATGCCGCTTCGGTCCTGGGTCTGTTCCTCAATACCCTGCCGGTACGCTTCAGCAGCCAGGGCCAGAGCTGGCTGGAGCTGATCCGGGCAACGATTGCCCAGGAACAACAGGTCTTTGCCCATCGGCGCTATCCGTTCGCGTTGATTCATCGCGAGACCGATGTCGCCTTGAACGTGGTGTTCAATTACGTCGATTTCTACGTGCTCAAGGACCTGCTGGCCCAAGGCGAAGAGATCCTCACCGATTGGGAAACCACGGAAGCGAGCAACTACGACTTGCTGACCACCCTCGGCCGCCACCCCGCCAACGGTTCGCTGATGTTGAAAATGGACTACCGCACCGCGCGTGTCGCTACGAGCCAGGCCGAAGCCTATGCCGAGTACCTGCTGCGTACGCTGGAACTGATGATCGCCGCGCCTGAGGCCAAACCGGCCATCCCGGCCTGGCTGCCGCCCGTCGACCGAACTACGCCAGAGGCCGCTACGCCCTTGCCCCACGACAACCTGTCGAGCGTGTTACTGGACAGTTTCGCGCGTCATGGCGAGCAGACCGCCGTGAGCTTTGGCCAGGCCCGTCTTTCCTACCGCCAACTGCACGATACGTGCGCCCGACTGGTGAACTGGCTGCACCGCCACGGTATCGGCCAGGGGGATCGGGTCGCGATCATGATGCCCCGCTCGCCCGACCTGATCGTCGCCTTGCTCGGTGTCGTACAGGCCGGCGCCGCCTACGTTCCGATCGACCTGAGCTATCCGCAGGAGCGTATCCAGTTGATTCTAGAAGACTCGCAGCCACGCCTGGTGCTGTTCGCCGATGCGTCTGCGAGCCTGGCGATGGCCCTGGCAGGCCAGGCCGATACGCGCCACTGGGACAGCGTGGTCGCCGGCTTCGACGACAACCTGGCCGGCAGTCACCAACAGGTGGCCGCCATTGCCGCCGGCATCATGGCTGAAGACAACGCCTACTTGCTCTACACCTCGGGCTCGACCGGCCGCCCCAAGGGCGTGGCCATGCCACACCTGGCCTTGACCAATATGATCCTCTGGCAGAATCGCCAGCAGGCGCAGGATGTCCATGGGACACAACCGCTGAAGACGCTGCAATACGCGCCCATCTCGTTCGACGTTTCGTTCCAGGAAATTTTCTCGACCCTGTCCAGCGGTCATGAGCTGGTGATGATTGACGAAGGGCTGCGCTATGACTTCATCCGCTTGCTGAAGTTTATTGGCGCGCAAGAGGTGAATCGTCTGTTCCTGCCTTACGTCGCCTTCCAGGGCTTGGCCGAAGTCGCCACACAACTCGGTATCCACCCCACCTCGCTGCGCCAGATCAACGTCGCCGGCGAGCAGCTGAAAATCACTGCCGAAATCCGCGACCTGATCGATCGCCTCGGCGATTGCCGGGTCGAGAACCACTATGGCCCGACCGAGGCCCATGTGGTCACGAGCCTGCGACTTGAAGGCGCGACGGCGACCTGGCCGAGCATGCCGCCGATCGGCACGCCCATCGACGGGGTACGCCTGCATGTCCTGGACGCGGCAGGCAACCCCTGCCCGGTCGGCGTGACGGGCGACCTGTTCATCGAAGGGGCCTGTCTCGCCAATGGTTACTGGAATCGCCCCGACCTGACCGACGAGCGCTTCATTTATCGCCAGCTCGAGGGACAGACCCGACGGTTGTATGAAACCGGTGACATTGGCTTCTACTTGCCTGGCGGCGATCTGGTGTACCAGGGCCGCAGCGACGCTCAAGTCAAGATTCGCGGTTACCGCGTCGAGCTCGGCGAGATCGAAGTGGCCATGCTCGGCTCCGCCCGGTTCAGGGCCGACATCGAGCAGGTGGCGGTCATCGACAAGACGGCAACCGACGGCAGTCGTTATCTGGTGGGCTTCGTCCAGGCCCTGCCAGGTCGCGAGCCGGACCTGGACCAATTCAAGGCGGAAATGCGCCTGGCGCTGCCCGACTACATGGTGCCGAACACGCTGGTCAGGATCGCGCAGCTACCGCTCGGGCCCACGGGCAAGATCGACCGGCAGCGCTTGCAAAAGATAGAAGTCCAGACCACCTTGCAGCGGTCCTTCATTGGCCCGCGCAATGCCATGGAAGATCTGCTGCAAGCCTACTGGCAGGAAACGTTGGACCTGGACAACATCAGCGTCCACGACAACTTCTTCGAGCTGGGGGGCAATTCGCTCAAGGCGGTGCGACTGGTGGCCATGCTCGCCAGACATCGAGGCCTGGAACCTTCGCTGTCCAACTTTATCCAGGCGCCGACCATCGCCGAATTCGCCCAGGTGCTGCAACAGACCGAAACCGGGCACCCCGGCGCCGGCGCGCTGGTGGACTTCAAGAATGCCACGCGCAAGCCGACGTTGTTCCTGGTCCACCCCATCGGCGGACACGTGCTGTGCTATGCGGCACTGGCGCGGGTGCTCAAGGACCAGGTCCACCTGTATGCCCTGCAAGCGCCAGGCACATGGGATGGCCGTGAACCGTTGCAATCGGTGCAGGCCCAGGCGGTGTACTACGCGGACGCCATTGAGCAGGTCGCCCCTGAAGGTCCCCTGAACATAGGCGGCTGGTCCTATGGCGGCGTCGTGG
Source organism: Pseudomonas sp. NFACC14 (assembly GCF_900106885.1). Taxonomy (NCBI): domain Bacteria; kingdom Pseudomonadati; phylum Pseudomonadota; class Gammaproteobacteria; order Pseudomonadales; family Pseudomonadaceae; genus Pseudomonas; species Pseudomonas sp. NFACC14. The sequence continues at coordinate 62,398 of NZ_FNOA01000025.1, read as the reverse complement.
CGTATGAGCTGGCCAGCGAGTTGCAGCGGCGCGGACGGCGCCTGCATAACGTGTTCCTGCTGGACACCATCGTGCGCGTCAGGCAGGGCGAGGTGCGGATAGAACGCAGCGAGTTCATGAACTGGTTCATGTGGGAACTGCTCAGCGGCGACGGCCAGAAGGAATACGCCTACCACGCCCTCGACTTCACCTCCCTGGACGACCCGCAGGCCTTCGCGGCGATCCGGCAGCACGGTGTAGACCAGGGCATTTTCGACGAGACCATCACCCTGGAGACACTCGATCAGTTGTTCCGGGTGTTCCATGCCAACTGGCAAGGGCTGCTGGACTATCGCTTCCCGCCACTGGACCTGCCCATCACGCTGTTCGCCGCGGACGTCGAGCTGCCCGATGTGCTGCAAGCTCCCCATGAACTGGTGGGCACCGCCTTCCGCGACCCGTACCGCGGCTGGCGCTCGATTGCGCCCCACGTGCAGCGAGTCGCCGTGGAGGGCGACCATCTGACCATGATGCGCGAGCCGCACATCGAGCGAGTGGGCCAGTGCATCCGGTCGCGGATGGACCTGGCCCGGGCCAGGAACGCCGAATCCGTAAGCGCACTGGCTTGACCATGACCACCGATCACGGGGCCGGATTGACGGCCCCGCTTGACTCCATCGCCCGGTCGTTCCGGGCCCGATACAGGTGAAACAGCATGACAGCACCCAAAAAAGCCATTGTCGCCGGTGCCGGGATCGGCGGGCTGACCGCCGCCATCGCGCTGCAGCGCGCGGGCTGGCAGGTCAAGGTCTTCGAAGCGGCCCAGACACTGCGCACCGGTGGCACCGGCTTGTCCGTCATGGCCAATGCCATGGCGGCGTTGCACTCGATTGACGCCCATGTTCCGGTGGAACAGGCCGGCCAGGTGATCCGCGACTTCTTCTTCAAGAAGCACCAGGGCGATGCCATCACCCGCATGCCGATCCACGAGATCGGCGAACAGTTGGGTCATCCCAGTGTGAATATCCAGCGCCCGCTGTTGCTACGGGCGTTGGCGCAGCAGCTCGCCCCCGACACCTTGACGACCGGGCTGCGCTGCACGGGGTATGACCCTCGCCCCGATGGTGTGGTGGTGCGGTTCGAAGACGGCAGCCTCCGGGAAGCGGATCTGTTGATTGGCGCCGATGGCCTGAACTCGGTGATTCGCCAGCAGATGCTCGGCGAAACCCCAACCCGCCCATCGGGTTATGTCGCCTGGCTGGCGGTGGTGCCCTTCAGCCATCCGGTCATGACCGAAGGCTACGTGGCGCATTACTGGGGACGTGGCAAGCGCTTCGGGCTCTGCGATGTCGGGGACGGCCAGGCGTACTGGTGGGGCACCTGCAATCACGAAAACGCGGCGGATGCCGCCTTGAACATCAGCAAGCAGGAAGTGTTCGCGGCCTACGCCGGCTGGGCGCCGGAAGTCGTGGCTGCCATCGAGGCCACCCCTGAGAGCGCCATACTGAAAATGCATGCCCGGGACCGCCATCCCGTCGAGCAATTCTGCGATGGACACGTGGTGCTCTTGGGCGATGCGGCTCATCCCATGCTGCCCAGCCTGGGCCAAGGTGCCGCACAAGCGATCGAGGATGCCGTGGTACTGGCCGATCGACTGACGCAAACGCCGGACCTGCGCACCGCGCTGCTGCACTACCAGGCCCATCGTCACCCCCGGGCCAACGGGATCGTCAATGCCGCACGCTTCATGAGCGGTATAGAGCAAACCGAATCGACCCTCGCCTGCTGGCTGCGAGAATGGTATATGCGCCTGACGCCACAGAGCAGCTTGCGGAAAAAGAACATCGACCTCCTCTCGTTCAAGCCCTGCGCATAACCTCGCGAAACAGTCACCGAGGGGCCTGGGCGGGACGGCGTGCCTCCCGTCGTAGACCGGCGACATTAAAGCGTCAATGACAAAAAGCGACTCCTACATAGACAAAAAACGACATACACTGGAATGAAAATCGATAAATGAGAATTCTTCACCATACTGGGAATCCAAAATCGAGACACTGCTGCCAGACAATTCCTACATTGACGATCATGAAAAAACAGGCTTTCAAGATTCGAGCCCCGAACACAACCCTTTAATTTAGCTGAATATTTCCCTGACACCGCGCTGAAAGCTGTCCCCGCGGCGATCATCGCGAGGAAAAAAACCTTTGACCCAACGTGTTTTTGCCCGGAGGTATCCAAGAACCGACACCCCACTGACTGACCCGGAATGTCCCTGTTTTCCCTTACAGACTTTTCCCACATGGAAACGCCTAATAGCCCTACCGGCTAAACCGTTTAAGTCAATAGGTTCACAAGACGATATTGGCTCCAAGTATCAACTCCAGAAGAGGCTCAAGCATTTTGGAAGCGGTCGGATTTTCTTCCGTCAACATCACGGATGCGGAGTTTTTTCGAGTAAGCAGGAATAAGGACTATGAATCGACATGCGTGTATTGAGGGTGCAGAAAAATCGCACCTCTACGTAGAGCTAGGAAAGCTGATTTCAAGTGTCGGACACGAGAGCTTCTTGACCAACATGCACCAGATGATCGAAACAACGGTGCCTGTCAGTCGACTCGAATTGAGTGAATGGACAGCCGACGACACCCAGTCGAACGTTCTCGATGTACAGCTGCTGGGGTATGCGGGTGCGGAAAAAAACGTGCACATGCAATCCCCCTGCCCCACCACGGCGATACAGCGCAACGATCACCCCTTGGTGAAAAGAGTGCTGGAGGTGGATGACGCCCTGCTGATCCATCTGAACGCACGGATGAAAGACGAAAGAGGCAATGACTGCCTCGGCACTTCCCACCAGTGCATTCTGATTTCACGCAAGGCCAACCGCCGCTGTGTGATCTCATTGCAACGCCCTCAGGTACAGCGCGACTTTTCCCTTCAGGAACTGTCCTTTCTGAAATACCTTTCCGAAACGCTGTTGCCCCTGGCCGAGCGTCATGCGCACCTCAATCGCCAATCTTTCAAAGCCTCTGGCAGCGCTACGGGCCATTCACTCGATGCCGCCGAACAGACCCAGTTGCAACGGGATTTCAATGATCGATTGAGCCCCTGCGACGTCACCCTTTCCGTGCGGGAAAAAGAAGTCTGCCTAGGCCTGCTGGCCGGGGGCACCGTGCCGGAAATTGCGGAAAAGCTGCAGGTCAAGAACAGCTCCATCGAAACCTACCTCAAGCGTGCCGCCGCCAAGCTGGGCGTGAGTGGGCGCCATGGGCTGGCGAAGTGGATGATCGGATCATGACGGCTCGCCGCGCACGGCCCGCCAGAACCCGCCTGCCTGCGCCTGCGGGGTCTGGGCAGGCACCACAATGAGATAACAGGTCGATGCATAAACTCTTGAGCCCCCTGGCGGCCGCGGCATTCATGCTGGGCGGTTGTTCGCTGATCCCGGACTACCAACGTCCCGACGCACCGGTCGCCGGGCAGTATCCGCAAACCTCGGCCTATGCCCCGGCCTTGTCGGGGCCTCTGGCGGCCGAACAGGGTTGGCGTGACCTGTTCCAGGATCCGGTGCTGGCGCAACTGATCGAAAGCGCGCTGGCCAACAACCGCGACCTGCGGGTAGCGGCCCTGAACGTCGAGGCTTACCAGGCGCAGTATCGGATCCAGCGGGCGGACCTCTTCCCGGCGATCAGCGCCAACGGCACCGGTTCGCGCCAGCGCCTGCCGGCCAGCCTCACCGGAACCGGTGACGCAGGCATCAGCAGTTCGTATTCGGCAACCCTGGGGATCAGCGCTTATGAACTGGACCTGTTCGGGCGCATACGCAGCCTCAGCGACCAGGCGTCACTGATCTATCTGTCCAGCGAAGAGGCCCGTCGCAGCAGCCAGTTGAGCCTGGTGGCCAGCGTGGCCAGTGCCTACCTGACCTGGCGTGCCGACCAGGAACTGCTGGCGCTGACCCAGGACACGCTCCAGTCCTATGAGCAAAGCCTGCGCCTGACCGAACGCAGCAACCAGGTCGGCACCGCCTCGGCCTTGAACCTGAGCCAATCGCGAACCTCGGTGGAAAGCGCCAGGGCCAGCCTGGCGAAGTTCCAGCGCCAGGTCGCCCAGGACCTCAACAACCTCACGTTGCTGGTGGGCACATCGGTCGCCGACGACCTGCCCGGCCGTCCCTTGGCATCGGACCTGCTCAGCGAAGTACCGGCGGGCCTGCCTTCGGACTTGCTGCAACGCCGGCCAGACATCCTGGAGGCCGAGTACCTGCTGCAATCGGCCAACGCCAACATCGGCGCGGCCCGTGCCGCCTTTTTCCCGAGCATCAGCCTGACCGCCAACGCGGGCAGTTCCAGTACGGAACTGTCCGGGCTGTTCAAGGGCGGGTCGGGCAGCTGGACGTTTCAACCGCAGATCAACCTACCGATTTTCAACGCCGGCAGCCTTCGGGCGAGCCTGAACTACTCGAAAATCCAGAAAGACATCCGCGTGTCGCAATATGAGAAAGCCATCCAGACCGCCTTCCAGGAAGTGTCCGATGGCCTGGCGGCACGCAAGACCTATAAAGACCAACTGATCGCCCAGCGCGACCTGGTGCAAGCCAACCAGGATTACTACCGCCTGGCGGAGCGACGTTATCGCATCGGCGTGGATAGCAGCCTGACGTTCCTCGATGCCCAACGCTCACTGTTCAGCGCCCAGCAAACCCTGATCGTCGACCGGCTGTCGCAGCTGCTCGCCGAAGTCAATCTGTACAAGGCCCTGGGCGGGGGTTGGGTAGAACGCACAAGCAACGTGACTGTGAGGTGACTGCAAATGGGCACATTCGAACCCGGGGCACTGGTGCGCTTACGCTCGGGAGGCAAGACGATGGTGGTCAAACATGCCTCGTCCATCTCCCAGATGCCGGATACCTTGCTGCTCCTGTGCGAGTACCGGGCCAAGAATCGCCTGGTGCAGGGCTTCTATGCGATCCGCGACCTGATTCCAGCCTCTGGAAACCCGGGCACTGAAAGATCATAGCGACCCGACCAGCCGGCCCCTGTGGCGAGGGGATTTATCCCCGCTGGGCTGCGCAGCAGCCCCAAAGAAGCTGAACACAATCAACCTGACACTCCTCGGCGGTAGGTTCCGGGGCTGCTTCGCAGCCCAACGGGGATAAATCCCCTCGCCACAGGTGGGTGCCCATCAAGGATCACAATCCGATGGGACACCGCAAATAGTCCTCGATCCCGCCTCTTATGCCCGTCACACCAACGAACCCTGTGGGAGCGAGCTTGCTCGCGATAGCAGTGTGCCAGTCCACATCGATGCAACTGATCCGACGCTATCGCGAGCAGCTCGCTCCCCCAAAGGGGCGTCGTCGGGCTTGGGAAAGCGTCAACGGAACGTTGCTCTTGCGCTCATCCCACACAACCGCTGATCAGTTAGTCCGGCTTTTTGACACTTTCCCCGATATGCGGTCACAACTTTTGCGCTCCGTTGGGTCATAACACGAAGGTCGTCGATGGAATGTTGACGTCTACCTAGGTTTAAGCCTGATACGGAGATAAGCTCATGATTTTCAACGTACAAAATTTTGGCGCCAAAGGAGATGGCATCACAGACGACACGGCAGCTATCCAGAGTGCGATCGATGCAGCGGCTGCGGCCGGCGGTGGGCAGGTGTACATGCCCACTGGCACCTACATCGTTTCGGGGGGTGAGGAACCTTCTGACGGCTGCCTGATGCTCAAGAGCAACGTCTATCTGTACGGCGACGGCATGGGCGACACCACAGTCAAGCTGGCCGATGGCTCCGACACCAAGATCACCGGCATCATCCGCTCGGCCTATGGCGAGGAAACCCACGATTTCGGCGTGAGCAACCTCACCATCGACGGCAACCGCGACAACACCACCGGCAAGGTCGACGGCTGGTTCAACGGCTATATTCCCGGCGAAGAAGGCTACGACTCCAACGTGACCCTCGACAGCGTCGAGATCAAGGATTGCTCCGGGTACGGTTTCGACCCCCACGAGCAAACCGTCAACATGGTCATCAAGAACAGCGTGTCCCACGGCAACGGCCTGGACGGTTTCGTCGCCGACTTCCTCAGCGACAGCACCTTCGAAAACAACGTTGCCTACAACAACGACCGCCACGGTTTCAACGTCGTCACCAGCACCCACGATTTCACCATGACCAATAACGTCGCCTACGACAACGGCGGCAATGGCATCGTGGTCCAGCGCGGCAGCGAGAACATTCCCTCGCCCAGCAACATCACCATCACCGGCGGCGAGGTGTACGGCAACGGCGCCGAAGGTGTGCTGGTCAAGCTCTCCAGCGAAGTGACCGTCACGGGCATCGATATCCATGACAACGCCAGTGCCGGGATCCGCATCTACGGCAGCAACCACGTCGACGTCATCGATAACACCCTCAACAACAACGCCCTGGGCAGTGCCGTACCGGAAATCATCATCCAGTCCTACGACGACACCCTGGGCGTGTCCGGCAAGTACTTCAACGGCAGCGATAACCTCATCCAGGGCAACACCATCAGTGGCAGCGACCTGTCGACCTACGGTGTCGCAGAGCGCAATGAAGACGGCACCGACCGCAACGCCATCATCGCCAACACCATCAGCCACACCAGCAAGGGTGCCACGCTGGTCTATGGCGACGGCAGCTACGTCAGCGCCACGGTGCCGATGACCACCGTACAAGGCACGGCGGGCAACGACACCCTGCTCGGCGGCGCCGCCAGCGAGATTTTCTATGGCGGCGCGGGTAATGACACCATCAATGGCGCGGCCGGCGGCGACATCCTCGTCGGTGGCGCAGGCGTCGACAAACTCACCGGCGGCACCGGCGCCGATACGTTCCGGTTCGTCGCTCAGTCGGACAGTTACCGCAACGCGACTACCAGCTTCGATGACACCATCACCGACTTCGACGTCACCCAGGACAAGATCGACCTCGCCGGCCTCGGCTTCACCGGGTTGGGCAATGGCCGTGGCGGCACCCTGCAGGTCAGCTACAGCGCCAGCAACAACCGCACTTACATCAAGGACTTCGACGCCGATGCCAGTGGCAATCGCTTCGAGCTGATTCTCTCGGGCAACCTCGCCAGTACCCTGACCGCCAGCAACTTCATCTTCAACCGGGTGATCACCGGCACCAGTGGCAGCGACTCGCTGCTGGGGAGCGATGCGGCCGACACCTTGCTCGGCCTGGCGGGCAATGACAGCCTCAGTGGCGGCGCCGGCGACGACAAGCTCGACGGCGGTGCCGGCATGGACACCCTCACCGGTGGCGCAGGGGCGGATACCTTTGTGTTCGCCAATCGCCTGGACAGCTACCGCAACTACAACACCGGCGGCGCCAACCTGGGCGACCTGATCACCGACTTCAACGTCAGCGCCGACAAGATCGACCTCTCGGCCATGGGTTTCACCGGCCTGGGGGATGGCAAGAACAACACCGTGTACCTGGTGCTCAACAGCGCCGGCACCAAGACCTACATAAAATCCCTGGAAGCCGACGCCAACGGCAACCGCTTCGAAGTGGCGCTGGACGGTAATTACCTCAACACCCTGACCAGCGCCAACTTCGTCTTCGCCACCACGTCGCCGACCAACCAGGCGCCGGTGCTGGCTACGCCGCTGGTGGATCAGAACGCCACCGAAAACACCCCGTTCAGCTACGTGGTGCCGGCCACCAGCTTCACCGATCCGGATAACGACAGCCTGAGCTACACCGCCAAGCTCGCCAACGGCAACCCCCTGCCCAGTTGGCTGACCTTCGATGCCGCCACTCGCACCTTCAACGGCACGCCTCCCGACACCGCGTCGGGCACCTACTCGATCCAGGTCACGGCCACCGATGGCAGCAACGCCACCGTCAGTGACAGTTTTACGCTCGCCGTGCAGGACGTCCCCACAGCCATTGTGATCAATGGCACGCCGAACAACGACACCCTGACCGGCACCACGGCCAATGAGCAACTGTTCGGTGGCGCGGGCAACGACACCCTCAATGGCGGCGCCGGCAACGATATCCTGGTCGGCGGCACCGGGGTCGACAAACTCACCGGTGGCACCGGCGCCGATGTGTTCCGCTACACCTCGAAACTCGATAGCTATCGCACCAGTTCCACCAGCGCCAGTGACCAGATCCTCGACTTCGACGTGACCGCCGACAAGATCGACGTGTCGGCCCTCGGCTACACCGGCCTGGGCAACGGCCTCAACGGCACTTTGCAGGTCACTTACAGTTCGTCGACCAACCGCACCTACCTCAAGGACCTCACGGTCGACGCCAATGGCAACCGGTTCGAGATCTCGATGGCGGGCAACTTCGTCAGCAGCCTGACGGCCAATCACTTCGTCTTCGCCGACCAGACCAACCCCAGCAACGTGGCCCCGGTCGTGGCCACCCCACTCCTGGACCAGAACGCCAGTGAAAGCACGCCCTTCAAATACACCGTGGCGAGCAACAGCTTCACCGACGCCAACCAGGATGTGCTGACCTATACCGCGACCCTCGCCAACGGCAACGCCCTGCCCGCCTGGCTGAGTTTCAATGCCACCAGCCTGACCTTCAGCGGCACGCCAACCAGCACCGCCGCGGGCAACTACGACATACTGGTCAAGGCCACCGATCCCTCGGGCGCCTCGGTCAGCGACAACTTCAGCCTGGTGGTGGCCGATGCGCCCGCCAACACCATTACCGGCACCAACAACGCCGAGACCCTCAACGGCACGACAGGCGCGGACCTGATCCTCGGCCTCGGCGGCAACGATACGATCAAGGCCGGCACCGGCGCGGACATCGTCGACGGCGGTGCCGGACGGGACTCGTTGTACGGTGGCGATGGCGCCGACACGTTTCGCTACAGCAACCTGTCCGACAGCTACCGCGACTACGACACCGGTGGTGTCACGGCCACCGACACGATTTATGACTTCACCGTTGGCGTCGACAAAATCGACGTCTCGGGGCTGGGCTTTCTCGGCCTCGGCGATGGCAGCAACGGCACGTTGTACATGACCCTGAACGCGGCCGGCGACAAGACCTACGTCAAGTCAGCCGAAGCCGACGCCGATGGCAATCGCTTCGAGATCGCCCTCAACGGCAACTACCTCAACACCCTCACCGCCAACGACTTCGTCTTCGGCGAGCGTGCCCAGCAGGACATTCTCTACCTGCCCACCCTCGGCCAATCCAATGCGCGCCTGCTGCGCATGACCGAGGACGACGACCAATCCGGCACCTCGATGCTGGTCAATGACCTGAACCGCTACACCACCTACGACGTGCGCAGCCAGTTCACCGATGCCGATGGCAACGGTATCGACATCGCGGTCGGCGGCAGCACGGTCAACGGCCTGTCCACACTCAGTCCCGAGGAACTCCAGCTGTGCTGGTGGCTGACAGACACCAACCAGCCCGGGCCGGCACTGTTGCGGGCGGTGACGTTGCTGCGCGACCAACGCACCGAACTGCAGTCGATCGACAACGTCACCATGGGCATCATCTGGGGCCAGGGCGAGGAAGCCGCCCAGGAAATCGCCCGCGCCACGGACAAGGCCGCGGCGGCAGCGGCCTACAAGGCTGCAACCTTGAAGGTGTTCGATTACCTGCACGCCCAGTTCGGCAACTTCAGTGTGTACATGATGGAGACGGGGCACTACGAGCAGGACGCGGCGCGGGCCCGGGGTTACTCGGAAGAGAAAATTGCCTCCATCGTCGAAGGCGTCGGTTATGTCCGCGCCGCCCAGGAGGCCATGGCCGCCGAACGCGCCGACGTCAAGCTGGCGGTGGACTACACCGACCTGCCCTTGCGCTACGAAGTCGATCCGCTGGTGTATCCCGACGATGTCTGGCACCTGCACGAAGAATCGGCGGAAATCGTCGGCCAGCGCCTGGCCGACTACATCGCCGATGACCTGGGCTTCCACGGCAACCCCAACGACAACAACAGCGTGCAGGACATTTTCGACAACGCCCAGAACCAGGGCGGACACATTTCCGGCACCGACCAGGACGATACCCTGGTGGGCAGCTCGGGCAACGACACGATCGATGGCGACCTGGGCGCCGACACCATGACCGGCGGCGATGGCAACGACATCTACGTGGTCGACAACGCGTTCGACAGTGTGGTGGAAACCAACACCTCGGCCTCGCAGATCGACACCGTGAAAGCTTCGGTCAGTTGGACCCTGGGCGCCAACCTCGAAAACCTGGTGCTCACCGGCATATCGGAGATCGACGGCACCGGTAACGAGCGGCGTAACTTCATCACCGGCAATGCCGCCCATAACGTGCTCGATGGCGCCGCCGGGGCCGACAGCATGAGTGGTGGTGACGGCAACGACAGTTACTTTGTCGACAATGCCGACGACAGCGTCATCGAGACCAACAGCAATGCGACGACGGGAGGCGTCGACAGCGTGCACAGCAGCCTGGCCGCCTATACGCTGGGCAGCAACGTCGAGAATCTGTACATCGACAGCACTGGCGCCGCCAATGGCACGGGCAACGCGCTGGACAACACGCTGTTCGCCGGCGCCGGCAACAACATCCTGGACGGGCGCGATGGCAACGATACGGTGTCGTTCGAACGAGCCCTGGCCGGTGTTACGGTGAACCTCTCGACGTCTGCGCAACAAAACACGGTGGGTTCCGGGCTCGACACCTTGAAATTCATCGAGAACCTGACGGGAAGCGCCTATGCCGACAGTCTGTCCGGTAACAGCGCGGGGAACATCCTGAATGGGGGTGCAGGCAACGATACGTTGGTGGGCGGTTCGGGCGATGACCGGTTGATCGGCGGCGCAGGCACCGACAACCTCACCGGTGGCACGGGCGCGGACACCTACGCGTTCGGTGCGCTGTCGGACATGGGCGTCGGGGCTTTGCGCGATGTGATCAACGGTTTCAAGAGCGCGGAGTTCGACAAGTTGGACCTCACCGGCCTGGACGCCAACCCGGCGACCGCCACCGTCGATGCCTTCACGTTCATCGGCAGCAATGCCTTCGACGCCACCAACGCCACCGGCCAGTTGCGCTTCGTCGATGGCATCGTCTCCGGCAGTACCAACGCCGACGCCACCCCCGAGTTCGAGTTCGAACTGGTGGGCGTCAAGGAGCTGCACGCCAGCGACTTCACCGCCTGAAGCAAGCCCCCACAAGGGGGCTTGGCCCCAGATTAGACTGTGGGAGCGAGCTTGCTCGCGATGACGGCAGCACATCCAGCATGGATGCTGACTGACCCACCGCTATCGCGAGCAAGCTCGCTCCCACAGGAGGGCGTGCTGTGCCTGAAAGATTGAAGGCAGGCACAGCGCCTGGACAGTTTTTGTGGCGAACTTGAACCCTGGATTGTCTAGAACAAGCTTTGCACCTGTTCCAGCACCGCGCGGCTCATCTGGCCGGTGTGGGTGTGCAGGCTCACATAGCTTTGCAGCATGTCGAGCTTGGTATTGAGCAGGTCCCGGCGGGCCTGGAACAGCCGCTGCTGCGCATCAAGAATATCCACCGTGGAACGCACGCCACCCTGGAAGCCTTTTTCCGTCGACGCCAGTGCCCGCTGGTTGGACTCTACCGCCCGCTGCATGGCCTTGCTCTTGGTGAACCCGGCGACGACGCCCAGGTAATCAGCCTCGATGTCCTCGGCCAGTTGCTGGCGCTGCACGTCGTAGTCGGACTGGGCACCCGCCAGTTGTGCTTCGGCCTTGGCCACCGAGGCGCGTACCGCCCCGCCGCGATACAGCGGAATGTCCAACTGCACGCCCACGTAATAGGTGTCCTGGCGCGGGTCGAGTTCCTGGTATTGACGGGTTTCCCGGCGGGTCAATTGAGTGGTCAACGACAAGGTCGGATAATGTCCGGCGCGCTGACTGTCGGCCTGGGCTTCGGCGACTTTCACCGCCGCCAGCCGGGCGGCCAGCTCGGGGCTGGCCTGGCGGGCAATCGCCGTCCAGTACGGCAAGTCCTGCTCCGGCGGGATCGGGCTACCGGCGGCCAGTTCTTCGCGCATCGGCAGGATGTCATCGATGGGCACGCTGGCCCGCCCGGACAACGCTCGCAAGGCGGCCACGCGGCGCGCCTGGGCTTCAGCCTCCTGGGCTTGCACCAGGTCGAGCCGCGCCTGAGCCTCATCGATATCGGTGATCGCGCCCTGGCCACCCTCGTACAGTTTTTTGCTCTGGATGACCAAGCCATGGATGGCCGCCTTTTGCTGCTGGATCAGCTTGATCTCGTTCTCGGCCCGGGCGACGTCGAAATACCCCTTTGCCACCCGGTCATACAAGGTCTGGCCGGCCACGTCGAACACCTGGATACCCAGTTGCCCACGCGCCTTGCCTTCCTGGTACGCCGCCCAGCGGGCCTTGTCGTAGAGCGGCTGTTGCGCCGCCAGGGTGACGTTGTTCGCCTGGTAATCGTTGCTGTTGACGTAGGTGCTGTCGTCACCGCCGTCGGTTCGTCCACCGTAGCCGTAGCGCGAGATCAGCGACACTTGCGGATAGAGGCCACCACGGCCGATGTCCTCTTCGTGGCGCGAAGCTTCAAAAGCATGGGCCGCCGACTGCACGGTCGGATCGTTGAGGCGCGAGGCATCGTAGGCGGCGGTGAGGCTCAGGCCCCCCTCGGCAGCCCATAGCGGATCGATCATCGCCCAACCGGTATACAGGCCCAGCAACACACGACAACGGTAGCGACAACGGTCGACCATGCTCATTCCTCCTTGAAGGCTGCCAGCAAGCGTTCGCGCAAAGGCTTCATCAGGTAATTCATCAAGGTGCGTTCGCCCGTCACCACCGTGACATCGGCGAGCATGCCGGGGCGCACCAGCAGGCCGGCGCTCTGCAACGCGACGACGGTCTCGGCGGGAATCTCGACCTTGGCGGAGAAGTACGGTTGGTGCGTCTGCTCATTGATCAACTGATCCGCCGACACCGTCGTCACTGTGCCGGTGACCGTCGGTGTATCCACCCGTTGCAAGGCCGTGAAATGCACATGTACGGGCAGGCCCGGGCGCAGTTTGTTGGCCATCAGCGGCTCGAAACGAGCGGTGATCGCCATCGGCGCATCCAGCGGCACCACCTGCATCAGGGTCTGGCCGGCCTGCGCAACGCCGCCAACCGTATGAATGCTCACGTCCATGACCTGCCCGGCCACGGGCGCGCGGATCGCACCGTTGTCGACTTCAAACTGCAAGGCCCGGATCTGATCGGCATAACCGGCCGCCTCGGCCGAGACTTCGCTGAGCTGGGTTTCGGCATCGCGGCGGAACTCCTGCTGCGCCTGCAAGGCCTTGAGCCGGCTTTCGTTGATCGCCTGCCGGGTCCTGCCGACATCGCCCACCCCAGAAGCGATCTGCCCCGCCAACTGGGCCGCGTTGCGCTCGGCCTCGAACAGTTTGTTGCGCGGCACGTAGCCTTCCCGGGCCAGGTCACGCAGGCCTTCAAGCTCTTGCTGCTGGAAGCGCATCTGCGCGTCATAGTTGCGCTTGACGCCTTCGTAGCCCAGCAGTTGCTGCTGCAATGCCGCGGCTTCGTGCTCGATGATCTGCAAGCGGCTGCCCAGCTCCGCACGGCGGGTGATGAACAACTGGCTCTGCAACGCCATGGCCGCCTTGACCCGTGGCTCGTCGGCACGCGCCAGCAGCTCCGCGGGCCATTGGATTTCGGCGCTGCCCAGGCGCTCGGCAATCAAGCGCGCCTCGACGCTGCGATCATTGAGCAGTTTGCCCAGGGTTACGTCGAGTTGCGACTGCGCCTGCACCGTGTTGAGTTGCACGAGCAATTGCCCCTGGGTAACGCGGTCGCCATCGCTGACCAACAGCTTTTCCACCACCCCGCCGACCAGCGACTGCACCGCCTTGCGCTCCCCCGCCACCACCACGGTGCCGCTGCCCACCACGCCCTGGTCGAGTGGCGCCAGGCAAGCCCAAAGCAGGAAAGCACCCAGCGTCAGGACCAGGAACCCCACGCCATAACGCGCCGCACGCCCGGCATCGGTCCTGGCGCTGGGCAGCGCCAGGGTGTTGCGCACGCTCAGCCCCTGCTCGCTGTAAGCGTGTGCCTCCGGGATCAGATCACGCATCTTTGCCAGCCTCCCTGACCGTGGCCGGTCGCGGCCCCGGCATCAATGCCTTGAGCACCCGGTCCCGAGGGCCGAACGCCTGTTGAGTCCCGTCCTTGAGCACCAGGATGTGATCGACCACCGCCAGCACACTGGGCCGGTGAGTGATCAACACCACGGTGCTGCCGGCCGCCTTGAGCGCACTGATCGCCTGGACCAGCGCCGCCTCGCCGGCGTCATCGAGATTGGAGTTGGGCTCATCGAGCACGATCAGCGACGGCCGCCCATAGAGTGCGCGAGCCAGGCCCAGGCGTTGTTTTTGCCCACCGGACAAACCAAGTCCGCCGGGGCCCAGCGGCGTGTCGTAGCCCTTGGGAAACCTCAGGATCATTTCGTGGATGCCGGCATGCCGTCCGGCGGCGATGATTTTGTCGGCGTCCTGCTCACCGAAACGGGCGATGTTGTCGGCGACCGTGCCGTCGAATAACTCGATGTCCTGGGGCAAGTAGCCAAGGTGTGGCCCCAGGGCGTCGTGGGACCACTGGCTGATCTCGGCATCGTCCAGGCGCACCGACCCGCCCATGGCCGGCCAGACACCGACCAGGGCCCGGGCCAGTGTCGATTTACCGCTGGCGCTGGGCCCGACCACGGCCAGCACGTCGCCCTTGGCGAGGCTGAAATTGATCCCGCGCAGGATCGGCTGCGAAGCCCCCGGCGGGCCGACATATAACTGTTCCAGGCGCACCGCGCCGCTGGGCGGTGGCAACGGCATGCGCAGGCGTTCACGCGGGTGCTGGGCCAGCAATTGGCTCAGGCGCTGATAGCTCTGGCGCCCGGCGTTAAATTGCTTCCACGAGCCGATGGCGATTTCCACGGGCGCCAGGGCTCGCCCGAGCAACAGCGACATCGCAATCATCATGCCCGCCGACAGTTGGCCTTCGAGCACCAGCAAGGCCCCCAACCCCAAGGCCAGGGACTGCCCGGAGATCCGCACGAAACGCGTCGCCGAAGTGATGCGCGCGCCGCGGTCGCTGGCGTGGGCCTGGGCGGCAATGATGCGTTGCTGCAACAGGCTCCAGCGCTGGCGCAATGGCCCGAGCATGCCCAGGGCCTGGATGACTTCAGCGTTGTGCAGCGTGCTGTTGACATAGATCGACGACTGCACCCCCAAGCGATTGGCTTCTCCCAGGCGCGTGCGCGTGGCCAGTTCGCCCCACAGCGCCAAGCCGATCAGCACCAGGGCGAGCACCAGCGTCAGCACGCCGAACCAGGGATGAAAGATGAACGCCACCAGCAGGAAGATCGGCAGCCAGGGGGCGTCGAGCAATGCGATCAGGCCCTGCCCAGTGATCAATTGGCGCAACGTCGCCAGGTCGCTGAGCACCTGCGCCGGGTTGGCGTTGTGTTCGCGCAGGCTGCGGGCGAAAGCCGCGTCGAAGATCCGCTCGCCCAAGGCATCGTCCAGCCCCGCGCTCATACGGATCATCACCTCACCGCGCACCCACTCGATCAAGGCACTGAACATGAACAGTCCCAGGGCCATCAAGGTGAGCATGAACAAGGTGGTTTCGTTGCGGCTGGTCAGGACCCGGTCGTAGACCTGCATCATGTACAGCGACGGCACCAGCACCAGCAGATTGATCACGCCACTGAACAACGCCAACGCCCAGAACACCCGGCGGTAGCTCAGTAAGGCAGCATCGATGTCATGACGCGGATCGAGTAGAAACCCCATGGGAAATCGCCTGCAAAAGAAATTGTCGGTCTAGGACGCAATCCATCGCGAGGCTCTTTTCATCGAGAGAGCTCGAGAAAAAACTATCTAGCTAATGTGCCGATACCAGGGACGATCCTCATCCCTACAGGCGCCAATTACTGACAACGCGACCGCAGGTTAGTGCCGGTTCGCAAGGCTGGATTTACAAGTGGGTGACAGGCGGAAGGGCCGCGCTTCAAGACTGTGGTTTTTGCGTCTGGAATGGGCTGGAAAGACGGTTTTGTTGACGCCAGTAACGTGGCGTCAACAGAGCAAAACGTGGGGCTAGCCGAGGGAAGCGACACGCTCAGGCTGGGGCGAATGCCGCGACGTCGCCAGACCGATGAAGGAAATGACCAGTGCCAGGCCCAAGGTCGTGCTGACCTCGCTGCGGTGCTCGGGGGTGATCATCATGACCGCCAGCGCCGCCGAGATGAACACGATGACCAACCAGGTCAGCCAAGGGAACAGCCACATGCGAAAAGGCAGCTCGATGTTCTGTCGTTGCATCATTCGGCGCATGCGCAGTTGCGAGATGGCGATCACCAGGTACACCAGCAAGGCGATGGCGCCGGAGCTGGCGAGCAGGAACTGGAACAGGCCGGCGGGCATGAAATAGCTGAACAACGTGACACCCGCGCCCAACACGGTACTGGCAATCACCGCCGACCGTGGCACACCGGCCAAGGACGTGACCTTCCAGGCCTTGGGCGCATCGCCACGGCGCCCCAGGGAATACAACATCCGCGAGGCAATGTAGATCGAAGAATTCATGCAACTGGCCACGGCGATCAGCACCACCACATCCACCAGGAATTTGGCGTGGGGGATGTTCATCAGCTCCAGGGCACGCTGGTAGGAGCCGACTGAAGCCAGGAGCGGATCGTTCCAGGGCACCACGGAAATGACCACGAAGATCGACAGCAGGTAGAACACACCGATACGCCAGATCACCGAACGGGTGGCCTTGGCGATGTTCTGTGCAGGGTTATCGGATTCGGCGGCGGCTATCGTCACCGCCTCCGTACCGATGAAGCTGAACATGATGGTGATGAACGCGCCCACCACCGCCGACAGGCCGTTGGGGGCGAACCCGCCATGCTCCTCCATCAACCGACTCAGGCCACTGGCTTCACGCTCGGGAATCCAGCCCATCAGCACCGCGAACCCCAGGGAGATGAAGCCGATGATCGCCACGACCTTGGCCATGGCGAACCAGAACTCGAACTCACCGTATTTCGACACGCTGAACAGATTCGTCACGGCCAACAGCACGATCGACACCGAGGCGAACAGCCAGGCATCGACGGCGGGAAACCATTGGTTGAGTACATGACCGGCGGCCAACGCTTCGATGGGAATCACCAGCACCCAGAACCACCAGTAGAGCCAACCGATGGTGAAGCCTGCCCAACGCCCGATGGCCTGGTCGGCATAGGTGGAGAAGGAGCCGGTGTCCGGATTGGCGACGGCCATCTCGCCCAGCATGCGCATGACCAGGACCACCAACAGCCCGGAAAACAGATAGGCCAGCATGACGGCCGGGCCGGCGGCGGCAATGGCGTGGCCCGATCCCACGAACAGACCCGCGCCGATGATTCCGGCGATGGACAGCATGGTGACGTGACGAGGCTTGAAGCCCTGTGCCAGATGGCCGTTCGAGTCCTTGAAGCTGGGGCTGGTCATTTTCTTATTCTCTTGTGATCGAACATTGAGACGCGCGCAGGGACAGTCGGTGTTGCTGGTTTTCCCGCCCCTCCTGGAAGCGGCACCGGTTGGCTGTGTTGATCCACCTTGGGCGAACGTGCGCACTCGCGGTGAAAAGTCGCGCCACGTTACCTGCCTTCCCTCTGGAGTCAGTTACCTGAACGCGCCATCTCTGTGCCTGATTTCGCCACGTGAAAACATGGCATTTTGCCTCTTGCCAGGCGTCTGGACCGTGGCATTCAGCTAAGTCGTCGAGGAGCGGCAACGAAATAAATCCTTTAAAAACTTTACTGGGTTAAGTATTTTGCATGCCTATGCCCGGCCTGTTGCGAACCACATACCCTGTGGGAGCGAGCTTGCTCGCGATGGCGGTGTTTCAGTCGACTTGAATGCGGCTGATCCACTGCTATCGCGAGCAAGCTCGCTCCCACAGGATTGGTGCGCCGAGGTCTTCAACCTCTTCTTTACGACAAGGACCCTCCCGTGAGCGGACTGCGTGAACGTCAAAAAGCCGAACGCCGGCAAGCCATCAGCAAGGCGGCGGTCGAACTGTTCGAGCGCCAGGGTTTTCAGAACACCACCATCGAACAGATCGCCAGCCAGGCCGGCGTATCGGCCCCCACGGTATTCAAGTACTTCGGCAACAAGCAGGAGATCATCCTGGAAATCCTGCACGACGCCGACCAGCGCGCGCTCACGGACACCCGCAGCCGGATGCCTGAAATCGAGGACCCGGTCCAAGCGCTGTGTTATCTGGAGCGGCTGTTGACCGGTTACGCACTGGAGGTCATGCATCCGAGCCTGTGGCGCGAGTTGCTGCCGCTGATCCTGTTTGGTGGCGATAACGGGCTGCCCGAGGGGTATCGCGCCATGAACGATGCGCTCAGGGCCGAAATCAGTGGGCTGATCAGGGAATTGCAACAGGCCGGCAAATTACGCGCCGACCTGGACGTCGACCTCGCCGCGTTCCTGTTGAACGACTATTCGCACTTACAGCTGTTCAGGCTGGTCAACCAGGAACAGCCGGACATCGAGGCACACTCCACCCAGGTCCGGCGGATTACTGAGTTGCTCTTCCTGGGCATGCGCGCCTGAGGGCATCACCCACCGATACGGACCCGGCGCCGCAGCGCCGGGTCACGCTGGTCAGTGATGGGTCTTGATGCCGATCCAGGTGCGGGTGCGGATCCGCTCCACGGCGGCCGGCACCGGCTCCAGGGCGAACAGGGTCTTGCGTGCCTCGTCCGGCACATACATGGCGGGGTTGTTGCGAATGTCGGCATTGACCAACGCGGTGGCGTCCTTGTTCGGGTTGGGGTAACCGATCTTGTTGCTGATTCGTGCGATGACATCCGGACGCAAGATGTAATTGATGAACGCATAGGCTTCCTTGGCATGAGGGGCGTTGGCGGGGACCATCATCACGTCCGACCACATCGGCGCACCTTCCTTGGGCAGCACCATTTCCACCTTGACCCCCTTCCCTGCGTCTTCGGCCAGTCGCTTGGCCAGGGCCACCCCTCCGGACCACCCCACCCCTACGCAGATCTCACCGTTGGCCAGATCCATGCCATAGCGTGACGAGTTGAAGTAGGTGATGTAAGGCCGGACCTTGAGCATGGCCGCCTGCGCCTTTGCGTAGTCCTCACGTTTCTGGCTGTTGGGGTCCAGCCCTTCGTAGTGCAAGGCAATGGGCACGATCTCGTTGGCGGCGTCCAGCAGACCGACGCCACAACTGGCCAGCTTGGCCATGTTCTCTTCCTTGAAAAGGATATCCCAGGTGTTCATCTGCACATCGGCACCCAATACCTGGCGCACCTTGTCGACGTTGTAGCCGATCAGGGTCGTGCCCCACAGGTACGGCGCTGCATAGCGGTTGCCCGGATCGCCCACCGCCTCCAGGGACTTCATGAACTCAGGGTCCAGGTGCTGCCAGTTCGGCAACTGGCTGCGGTCCAGGGGTTCGACGGCGCCGGCGGCGATCAGGTGACTGACGTTGGTGCTGCTCGGGTAGACCACGTCATACCCGGAGTTGCCGGTCAGCAGCTTGGACTCCAATGTCTCGACACTGTCGAAGACGTCATAGATGGGACGGATGCCGGTTTCCTCTTCGAAACTCTTGAGGATTTCAGGCGGCAGGTACTCGATCCAGTTGTAGATCCGCACTGTCCGCTCTTCGGCCAGGCTCGCGCCACTGACCAGCATCGAAACGACAGCGCCCAGCAAGGTGTTGCGCAAAAGCATGTTCATGATCAAACACTCCAGCGCGGCCGCGAAGGCTCGCGGCACTTAATAGCGGTAGGTGAAGTAGAGTTCCAGCGCGCTGAATTTCCGGTCGTCGCCGAAGACCTGTTTGGCCGCCGCCATGGGTTTGACCCAGTTATATGACAGCGAGGTGGACAACGACTTCGACGGCGCCCAATCCAGGAAGACGACACTCTCGTCGGCAAAACGCCGGTCGCTGACGGCGGTGCCCATGTAGTTTTTTTCGTCGAGCCAGAACTGGTAGTGGATCGCACCGAGGGTGAGGGTTTCGTTGAGGTGGGTCTTGAGGGAGAACTGCTGGACGTTTTCGTTGCTATTGAACATCAAGTAGTTGCCGACGACATCGCCGATCAGCCAGGTGCTCCAGTCGACGAAGCCCTTGCTCAACGGATCCCAGGCTTTCTGTCGGTTGTCGGTGAGGTTGTCGTCGCCGGAAAAACTCGCATAACGGTAGCCAATCACCGGGGTCAACGGCAGCGTGCCGAAGGTGTAGTCCGCCTGGCCGTACCAGGCATTGGCGTCGTAGTCCACGCCTTCGCCGCTCCCCCTTTCCAGGGCATATTCGGCATTGAGGGTCAGGTCCGGGATAGCCGGAAACCTGGCGTTCAAGGCCCTGACGTTATACACCAACATGCCATCGCGGCGACGCGGCAAGGTACTGCCCTTGGGCCCCATGGCCTTGACCTTCAATGCGGTGGCGCCCAGCGTCACCTGATCGTTGAGGTTGTAGTCCAGGTTCACGCCGCTCATGCGAAAGTCCCCCAGGTCGCTGTCGGTCCCCAGGCTGAAGCCTTGGACTTTCAATGCGCCATGGTCCCAGGCGACCACCGCCGAATCCTTGAAGGCGGTGCGCGGGGCGAGCCAATAGGCGCCGTCGTTCAACTGGTCGAGGTTGCCATCCATCACGATGAAACCGTTGCCGATCATGTAGTTCTGGCGACCGCCCGTGACCGTCCACTCCCCGGCGCGGAAACCGCCATAGAACTCTTCGGTCGACACCTTGCCGTCGGAACTGCGGGTGAAGCCACCGGCATCGCCATCACCGAAGGTGGTCGCCCCCACCAGGGAGCCGCCGGCCAGCAGGCTGAAATCCGGCTGCACGGCATACTCCAACTTGACGCCCGGCTTGACGTAGAACTCCTGCCAGTCGATTTTCGTGCCGCGATTCTTGCCGCTGCGCATGTCCACCACGCCGCCGCCAAAGTTGACGTTGCGGGTGGACAGGACCGCGCCACCGGCCGTTAAGTTGACCTCGCCCTTGAGGTTGCCCTCCTCGAAGGAGTAACCCGCCCAGGCAGCCTGGGCGGTCAAGGGTAACCCGAGCACGAGGAACGTTCGGGACAAACGCATCATGGAAACCATATGGAGCTCCTGTTGATTATTGTTGTTACAGGGCAGTGAATGGCGGCGCAAACCCGCGCCAACACCTGGCTGGGCCGGGTGAGCGGAACGAAACTCTTGTGTTTATCGGATGAAGTCAGGGCGTCAGTTGCGCCGCGATGGCACGCAGCATGCGCACGCTGTCGCCGTCGAAGGGGCTGACGGCTTCGTCCAGGGACGACTGCTTGACGATCACCACGCCGGACGGTTTGTCGATGAACAGGTATTGGCCATGGATGCCACCGGCCATGAGCGCCTGGCTTTGGTCGTTGAAGACATACCACTGGCTGCGGTAGGACGCGCCAGGGGTCCAGCTCGAAAAGTCGGCGCAGGCGGCATAGATGGCGGGGTCGGATCCAGCGGCGATACCGGCGAGCGCCTCGGCCGAGAGCAGTTGTCGCCCCTGCTGGCGGCCATCGTTGGCCAGCAGGCGGCCGAAGCGCGCCATGTCACGCAAGGTCGCGCTGAACCCGGCACCGGCCACGCTGCGGCCCCAGGGATCCGCCAGAAAGTAGCCGTCACGTTCACAGCCCAATTGGCTCCAGACCTCCTGCAGCAACTGATGACAGGCCTTGCCAGACGCCCGCTCCATGA
Source organism: Pseudomonas sp. NFACC14 (assembly GCF_900106885.1). Classification (NCBI taxonomy): domain Bacteria; kingdom Pseudomonadati; phylum Pseudomonadota; class Gammaproteobacteria; order Pseudomonadales; family Pseudomonadaceae; genus Pseudomonas; species Pseudomonas sp. NFACC14. The sequence continues at coordinate 40,640 of NZ_FNOA01000025.1, read as the reverse complement.
CCCAGGCCAGCGCCTCGGTGGTGGCCGTCACGTAATGGAAAAAACCGCCGTGGTTGCCGCGCTTTCTCAATGACGGCAAGTACTGGTACAGGGATTCGAACGTCGTGTACTGCGCTGGCGCCGGCTGGAAACCGCAGGCGTAGCCGTATTGGGAACTCTCTGAATCCGGGTCCTCGTAGACCTCGCTGTAATCGACGGCCACGGCCATGTCGAACAGCTGGCGCACGGTCGCATCGCCGAACGCGCTGCCCGTCAGTTCCGGTACGTAATGGGCGGCCGTCAGCGTCGGATCCAGCAAGCCTTCGCAGACCAGTTGCTCGCCCAGGGCACCGATCAGCGACTTGGTCACCGAAAACATGATGTGCCGGTCCTGGGGGCACTGGCCGTTGAAGTAGCGCTCGAACAGCACGGTGTCGCCCTTGAGGACCAGGAACCCATCGGTCTGGCTGGCGATCAGGTGGTCGATCACGCTGATGCTCAAGCCACACTCGCTGTCGAAGTGCAGCTCATCCAGTGGCTGGAGCGCCTGCTTGAACGCGCTGACCGGTCCGGTGCCGGCCCGCACATCGATGGAAGGACGCAAGCGCGCCAGGTTGCGAAAGCCCCATTGGTTGTACGGCGGGCTCATCCAGTTGTGCCAGGTGACGCGGCGCTGGGGTTCGGCGGGGAAGCCTTGCATGAACGAAGGCGCCAGGCGTGCGTCGGAGGGCGATTCGTGAGTCTCGACGTAGAGACTGGCCAGTGAAGGCACGGTGTTCTGATTCATTGGGTTGCCCCTGCGAAATGACTCTGCGTGAAAGCAGATGCAGGAGAATAATTACTCGATGTAATTTTTTAGTCAATAAAACTTTTTACCGACATTCCTTGATGATCTGGATCCCGTGACCACCATGCTTGTGGAAGCAGGCTTGGTCCTTACCGTCGGCCCAGTCCTAAGCAAATAACTTAAAGTTATTTATTATCATTTTTTTAGATCATTTAGATTAAGCCTTAAGCCCAAAGGCTTCCCGCGGTGATGCCATCAAGGAACGTTGGCACTCACCCACCTTCCGTCACGGCAATCTCATTAGCGGGCCACCGTCATGCAGCTTCTTACGCTACCTCCCTCCCCCGGCCTGGCCACCTCGATTCGTGCCACGGCCCAGGTCTTCGAAGACCCCACCTCCCGCGCCTTGCTGGAACACCTGCAACAAGTAGCGCCCAGTGATGCCAGCGTATTGATCATCGGCCAGACCGGCACCGGCAAGGAACTGGTGGCGCGCCACGTGCACAACCTCAGCGCCCGTCGCCACAAGCCGTTCGTTGCGGTCAACTGCGGGGCATTTTCCGAGACCCTGGTGGAGGCCGAGTTGTTCGGCCATGAAAAAGGCGCCTTTACCGGTGCGTTGACGGCCAAGGCCGGCTGGTTCGAGGAAGCCGATGGCGGCACCCTGTTCCTCGATGAAATCGGTGATTTGCCGCTGCCGATCCAGGTCAAGCTGCTCCGGGTATTGCAGGAGCGCGAAGTGGTTCGACTCGGTTCGCGCAAGAGCATCAAGATCGATGTGCGTGTATTGGCGGCCACCAACGTACAGCTGGAAAAGGCCATCAATGCCGGGCACTTTCGCGAAGACCTCTATTACCGCCTGAACGTGGTCAGTCTGGCGCTCAAGCCGCTGCGCGAACGTCCCGGCGACATCCTGCCGCTGATACGCCACTTCATCGCGCAGTACAGCCACAGGCTCGGTCACGGCGAGGTGACGCTGGATGCTCAGGCGCAACGCAAGTTGCTCGACTATTCCTGGCCGGGGAACATCCGCGAACTGGAAAACGTCATCCATCACACGCTGCTGATTTGCCGCAACAAAGTCATTGGTGTGCAGGACCTCCACCTGTCGAACTTTCGTATCGAGCGCCAGGACACCCCACCGCCAGCAGCCCCTCAAAGTGCGGAGGCGCTCTTGCAGAAAGCCTTCGAGAAACTGCTCGAGCAGGAGCATGGCGATGTGTATGAAAAGGTCGAGGCCGAGTTGTTACGCACCGCCTACCGATACGCCAATTGCAATCAGGTCCATACCGCCAGCCTGCTGGGCCTGAGTCGCAACGTCACCCGCACGTTGCTGATCAGGATTGGCGAACTGGTGGTCAACAAACGCCGTCCCACGCTCAGTACGCGGGACGGCCAGGTGGTCAATCTTTCAACCTGAGCCCACACCTGCTTGCCCCCTCTGAGCTGTGTAGGAGCTGTCGAGCAAAGCGAGGCTGCGATCTTCCCCCAGACAATTGAATCTCAAACGAAAGATCAAAAGATCGCAGGCTTCGCCAGCTCCTACAGCCGAACGGGAACAAGCTCCGCTCGACAGCCCCTCGTCCGCGCGCCCAGGTAGAAGTCCTGGAGATCGCTGCGGGCCGCCAGTTCTTCGGCGCTGCCTTCGCTGACCACCCGACCGTTTTCCAACACATAGCCATGGTGGGCGTAACGCAGGGCGACATTGATGTTCTGCTCGGCGATCAAGAAGCTCACACCATCGCGCTGATTGAGTTGCCCGACGATCTCGAAGATTTCCTCGACGATCTGCGGCGCCAGGCCCATCGACGGTTCGTCCAGCAAGACCAGTTGCGGCCTGGCCATCAGCGCGCGGCCTATGGCGATCATCTGTTGCTCGCCGCCCGAGGTGTAGCCGGCCAGGCTTTTGCGCCGCAGTTTCAGGCGAGGGAAATGGCCATAGACCAATTCCAGGTCAGCCAGCAACTGGCGCCGCGGCACCTGGCGCGCCAGGGCACCGGCCAGAAGGTTTTCCTCCACGGTCAACTGGGCAAAGCAATGCCGACCTTCCAGCACTTGCACCAGGCCGCTCGTCGCCAAGGTGTGAGGGGCGCTGCGGGTCACGTCTTGCCCCTGGTAGACGATCCGCCCCCGTACCACCTCGCCCCGCTCGGCGCGCACCAGGTTGGAGGCCGCCTTCAGCGTGGTGCTTTTACCCGCGCCGTTGGCGCCCAGCAGCACCACGACCTGCCCTTTTTTCACCTCCAGCGACACACTGCGCACCGCCAGGATGGTCTGTTCGTAGAGCACTTCAATATCGTCGATCTGCAGGATCGGCACATTAGTCGCCATGCTGTTTCGCCTTTTCAGACAGCGACCGGACGCGTGCGCCCGGTTGCCGCGATGCCTCAGGATTCCTTGCTGCAATCACGCGGGGTAATGCCTTTTTCCCGGGCGTACTGGTGCGAAGACGCTTCGATGATCGGCCGCAACAGGGCGCGGTCGGCCTGCACCCAGTCACTGATCAGCTTCCACTGGGTACCGTCCCATTGCTGGAAGCGCACCGCACCACCGCCTTCATGGTCCGAGCAGGACAACTGCAACGGCTGCACCAGGCCCAACGCCCCCAGTTCCTTGAGCCGGGCGTCGTCGAGCTTGAGGTTCTCGAACCCCCAACGCACCTGCTCACCCGTCAGGGGTTGCTTGCCGAATTTCTGCTGGGCAATGCGCAGCGCTTCTACGTTGAGGATGCCGTTGACCACGCCGAGGTTGTAGTACACGGTGCCGAACCGCTTGGGATCGGCCAGGTCGCCATGGCCGGCGTCGACCACTTGCTGCTTGATGCCCTGCAACACCGGGAAATCAGTACCTGAAGGGTGCGTGGTGATGGCGATGAAGCCCTTGGCCGCGGCACCGGCCGGCGCGGCGTCATCTTCGGAGTTGCTCCAGATGTTGCCGATGATGTGGTCGGCCGGGAAACCGACTTTCTGCGCGGTTTTCAGCGCCACCGGGTTCATCACCCCCCAACCGCGCAGGATCACCCAATCGGGTTTTTCCCGGCGGATATTCAGCCATTGCGACTGCTGCTCGTTGCCTGGGTGCGGCACCTCCAGCAAGGTCAGCGCAAAACCGTATTTGTCGGCCAGGGTTTGCAAGACTTCATTGGTTTCCTTGCCATAGGGCGAACCGTGATACAGGGTGACGATCTTCAAGCCTTTGAGCTTGTCCAACCCGCCGGCGCGCTGGCCGATGTAATTGATGATCGCCGAGACCTCGGAATACGGGTTCAACTGCAACGGGAAAACGTAGGGGAACACGCTGCCATCGGTGGAATCCGTACGCCCATGGTTGATGGTGATCAGCGGCAGTTTGTCGGCTGTCGAGCGCTCCAGCGTGGCGTAGGCGATGCCCACCGACAGCGGATTGGTGGCAGCCGCCGGCGCGCCGTTCAAGCCTTTCTTCAGGCGCTCGTAGCACTCCACGCCTTTCTCGACCACGTATTCGGTCTCGCACTCGCTCCAGGTCAGCTTGACGCCGTTCACGCCGCCATTGGCGTTGACGTACTTGAGATAATCGATGAAGCCGCCGAAAAAGCCGGTGCCGCCGGCGGCATAAGGGCCGACGCGGTAGCTTTGCAGCGGGAAGTATTGCTCGTTGTCCGCCTGGACGGTGAACGCCGCGGCGGTGAGGCTCAGGGCCAGTGCCAGGCTGCTGGCGAATGATCGTTTGAACATCGAATTTTCCTTGTTATGAAGCCATGGATAAGCCAACAAAATGGAACTGCAAACCCGCGTTGTGCGGTTCGCTCAGTAGCGCAACGGCCACAGCCGTGCGCGCTGGCGAAATCTCTGCCAGAGGCGCGCAAGGCCCTCTGGCTCCTTGATCAGGAACAGGATGATCAGGGCGCCGAATATCATCTTCTGCAGGTTCTCCACCTGGCCGGCGTCCACCAGCCCGCCGGGCAGCAACGACACCAGGTTCGAAAGCAACACCGGAAACAGCACGATGAAAGCCGCGCCGAGGAAGTTGCCCAGCAGGCTGCCGAGGCCGCCGATAATGATGATGAACAGGATCTGGAACGAGCGGTTCAGATCGAAGCCGTGGGGCTCCACGGTGCCCAGGTAAGCGAAGGCCCACAGGGCACCGGCCACGCCGAGGAAAAACCCACTGATGGCGAACGCCAGCAGCTTGGTCTTCGCCAGGGGAATACCGATGATCGCAGCGGCGGTGTCCATGTCGCGCACCGCCATCCAGTTGCGCCCCAACTCGCTGCGCACCAGGTTCTTGCCCAGCCAGAACAGCGCTACCACCACACTCAGGGTCAACAGATAGCGGCCGACCGGCGCGTCGAGGTTCACCCCGAAGACTTCCAGGCGCGGCGCACTGATCACGCCCGAGGCGCTGTTGTTGGAAAACCAACCGAACCGGGTCAGCGCCCAGGTCACGAAGAACTGCGCCGCCAGGGTCGAGACCAGCAGGTAGAAGCCTTTGATGCGCAGGCTCGGCAAGCCGAACAGCACCGCCACCAGCGCTGCCGTCAACCCGCCCAGGGCGATACTGACCAACAACGGCAAGCCGGCGACCCGTATTTCAAGGTTGTAGGTGGCGAAGGCTCCCACCGCCATGAACGCCGCCGAACCGAGGGACAGTTGCCCGGCGTAACCGGTGAGCAAATTGAGCCCCAACCCGGCCAGGGACAGCACCAGGAACGGAATCAGGATCGCGCTGAACCAGTAGTCATTGCCCAGCCAGGGCACCACGACGAAGGCGAACAGCAGCAAGGCGGCCAGCCCGTGACGGTCCTGGCGCAGGGCGAAGACCCGGCGGTCCTGGGCATAGCGGGTGTTGAACTGGCCTGCTTCTCGATAAAACATGAGTGTTCTCCCTAAACCCGTTCGATGGCCCGTTCGCCAAACAACCCCGCCGGACGCACCAGCAGAAACAACAGCGCCAGCACGTAGGGGAACCAGTTCTCGATGCCACTGCCGATGAAGGGCCCGAGGTAAACCTCCGCCAGCTTCTCCGAAGCCCCGATGATCAGGCCACCGACAATCGCCCCGCTGATGGAGGTGAACCCACCGATGATCAGCACCGGCAAGGCCTTGAGCACCACCAGCGAGAGCGAGAACTGCACGCCCAGGCGAGCGCCCCAGAGCAGGCCGGCGACCAGCCCGACAAACCCCGCCACTGCCCACACCACCACCCAGACCCGCTGCAAACGAATGCCCACGGCCAACGCCGCCAGCGGGTCATCGGCCACCGCCCGCAACGACAATCCGAGCCGGGTCTTGTTGAACAGCCAGGACAACAGCAGCACCAGAAACGCCGCGGTCATTGCGGCAAAAATGTCGAACTGCGACAACAACATCCCACCCAACTCCAGCGGCTCATCGCTGATACCCAGTTCCAGGCCATGCACCTGGGCGCCCAACAGTGCCTGGGCGAAACCTTCGATGACGTAGGACAGCCCGAGGGTGGCCATGAACAGCGTGATCGGCGAACGGTTGACCAAGGGCCGCAGCACCACCCGCTCCACCACCACCGCGATCAGCACCATGGCCGCCAGGCTGATGACGAACGCCAGCCAGAACGGCACACCGCGCTCCAGCAGGCTGACGAAGGTCAGCGCCGAGAACAGCACCATCGCACCCTGGGCAAAATTGAACACCCCGGAGGCCTTGTAGATCAGCACGAAACCGATGGCCACCAAGGCGTACATCACCCCCGCCAGCAACCCGCCAATCAATACTTCAAAGAAAAATTCCATCGCCGCTCCTATTCTGCGGACGCAACTTGCCTGCCCTCCCTGGCGGGAAGGCGTCGAATATCCGGTATCAGTGGCGAGTGCCCAGGTAGGCCGAAATGACCTCGGGGTTCTGCCGTACATCTTCAGGTGAGCCGTCGCCGATCTTGCGACCGTAATCGAGCACCACCACGTGGTCGCTGATGTCCATGACCACGCCGATATCGTGCTCGATCAACACCACCGTCGTGCCCAGCTCACGGTTGATGTCGACGATAAAGCGGCTCATCTGCTGCTTCTCGTCGGCGTTCATTCCGGCCATGGGCTCGTCCAGCAGCAACAGCCGAGGCTCCGCCGCCAGCGCGCGGGCCAGCTCCACCCGTTTCTGCAAGCCATAGGGCAGCGTGCCCACCAGGACGTCGCGCCAAGGCTGCAAATGCAGGAACGCGATGACACGCTCGGCCGCTTCGCGCTGACGGTCATCCTCGGCCCGGGCGCGACCGATGCGCAGCGCCTGTTCGATCCAGGTACTGCGGCGCTTGAGGTTGCGTCCGGTGAGCACGTTGTCGAGCACGCTCATGCCCTTGAACAGCGCGATGTTCTGGAACGTCCGGGCAATGCCGCGGACCGCCACGTCGTGGGGGCGCATCCGGCGCCGCTGCTGTCGATCAAAACGGATGTGCCCGTCCTGGGCCTGGTACACGCCGCTGATGACGTTCAGCAGCGAACTCTTGCCGGCGCCGTTGGGGCCGATCAAGGCACAGATTTCACCGGCGGCGACGCGAAAGCTGATGTCCGTGACCGCTTTGACGCCTTTGAATGACAGCGAAATATGCTCCAGCTCCAGCAAGTGCGTGATGGCCGTCTGGGTCATGGGGCGTCTCCTCTCAGGCCAGTTGCGACTGGAGGTCCGTCCAGTCATCGGTGGTGTGCTGCACCAGGTTCGGCGGCGCTTGCCAGTGGGCCCCGTCGTCCCACTGGCGAACCGCGATCCCCAATGCCTGGAAAAATGCCTGGGTTTCGGGCGGCAAGGCATCGCCCACCAGCAGCGGCGCGCGGGTGCGGGAAAAACCCAGCACGTCGCGCAACGGCCGGCGAACCAGCCAGTCCCCCAGATGCCGTTGCAACAACCCCGGCTGCGCTGCCAACGCCCAGTCCACCAGCCGGCGCGACCCACTGCCCGGCTCTGGCAAACGTTCCAGCGCATAGCGGTGCAAACGCTCGTAGGTTTCCCGCGTCCCGGCCACCAGCGTCGGGCCCAGCTCGCGACGGTCGCGATCACGGGTCGCCAGGTTCTCAGGGAAGTTCAGGCGAAAACCGGCCATCAACCAGGGCGCCAGCAGATAGCGAGCTTGCCCGCCCGAGGCGAACGCCCGTGCGGCCAATGCCTCTTCCTGCCGGCCCAGCCCTTCGCGCGCCAACAACCGCTGCCCCTCCTGCAACAGTTCGGCGTGGCTGACGCGTTGCTCCTCCATCGCCCGTCCATTTCCGCGATAAAAGACAAAGGCCGTTTGCAGTGCTTGCCCTTGCGGAGTCAGGTCAACGATTGGCCGCTCAGCAGCCAACGCGGCGTAATCCAGCGCGTGCGCAAATGGCAGCGAATCCGACAGGCCACGCTTATCGAGGTAGACCCACACCCCCACGGCCACCTGCGCCGCACGCAGACGCAGCATTTCTTCCACGCCTTCGACCAGGACGAAATCCGGCTGCAGCGTGGCGAGCCGTTGCACTTGTTCGGCCGCCGTCTCCAGCGGGTCGAACAGACTCGCCACGCCGCCCAGCCATTGCGCGGCCAAGGCGGCAAGCAGCGCCTGCGGCCTGGGTCGACTGATGATCGTCAGGGTCGCGCCCGCCGCAAAACCGCGGGCTTGCAGGGCACTGGCGAAACGGCGCACCTCATCGGCTACGTGCGCCCAGGTCCGCTCCTGCCAGACACCCAGGTGCTTGTGGCGCAGCGCGACGTCCGTGCCATGCTCCAGCGCCTGGCGCTGCAACCACTGGGGCAAGCTGGCCGGGACCGCGTCGAGGGTGTCGGTGAACGTGCCCATGCTGCCTCCCGCGCCTAAGCGACCGCCGCTGTTTTGGCTGCCGCTTTGCGCTGCTCAAGCTCACGCACCAGCGGCAGGACCTTACGACCGAAATACTCGACTTCTTCCTGGAAGTGCAGGAAACCGGCGAGCACCAGATCCACGCCTACCGCCTTGAGCGCGACGATGCGTTCGGCGATCTGCTGCGGCGTGCCGATCAAGTTGGTCTTGAAGCCATCGTTGTATTGCACCAGGTCCTCGAAGCTGGACTTGGCCCAGTTGCCCTCGCCTTCCGGGCTGGATTTGCCGGCCTGCTTCGCCGCATCGCCGAAGGCATTGACGGCCTCGGGATCGGCCTGGTCGATGATCTGGGCGAGGACGGCACGCGCCTCTTCTTCCGTGTCGCGGGCAATGACAAAGGCGTTAACGCCGACCTTGACCTTGTGGTTGTTGGCCGCGGCTTTCGCCTGGAGGTCATCGATCTGCGCCTTGACGCCTTCCACGGTATTGCCGTTGGTGAAGTACCAGTCCGATACCCGGGCGGCCATGTCCCGAGCCGCACGTGAGCTGCCGCCCTGGAAGATCTCCGGGTGCTGCTGCAGTGGCTTTGGCTTGAGGGTGTAGTCGTGGAAGCGGTAGAAATCACCGCGCAAGGTGAAATTGTCGGTGGTCCAGATGCCCTTGAGCGCGGTGATGAACTCTTCGGAACGGCGATAGCGCTCATCGTGCTCCAGCCACGGCTCGCCAATGGCGGTGAACTCGCCCTTGAACCAGCCCGACACGATGTTGACCGCCACACGGCCGCCCGTCAGGTGGTCGATGGTTGCGATCTGCTTGGCCAACACCGAGGGCGTCCACGGCCCCGGCAACACTGCGGCGATGACTTTCAGGCGCGTGGTGGCGGCCAGCAAGGCATGACTGAACGCGACGGACTCGTGCTGGTATTCAGCCCCATAGCCGGCGGTAAAGCGCACTTGCGACAGGGCGTAGTCGAAGCCGGCCGCTTCAGCGATCTGGGCCAGCTTGCGGTTGTAGTCGATGCCCCAGTCGGTGCGTTGTTCGATTTTGCTGACCACCAGACCGCCACTGACGTTGGGCACCCAGTAGGCAAATTTGATCGTGTCCTGGCTCATTGCATGTACTCCACGGCTCGTTTTGAAAGGAAAAAAGGATCAGGCAGCACTGGCGTCACGCCGGGCACCCGGGACCAGGCCCAGCAACGCCGACTCGACGGCGCGCTCGATACGCTCCAGCACCTGCGCACTGGAGATCCGGTATTGGCTGAAATCGGTTTCGCTGGCATAGACCCCCACTGGCAGGCTGAGGGCCTGGAAGAAGCCGAACAGGGGCCGCAACTGGTGATCGATCATCAAGGCATGGCGATCCGAGCCGCCTGTCGCGGCCAACAGCACCGGTACGTTCTTGAGGGCTTCGTGATGAACGAAATCGAACAGGTGCTTGAACAGGCCGGTGTACGAGGCTCGGTACACCGGGCTGGCGGCGATCAACAGATCCGCCGATTCAATGGCATGCAGATCCTCCTGCACGGCAGCCGGCAACGCCTCGCGACGCAACACCCCAGCGAACTGTGGACCGACCTTGGCCAATTCGATCAAGCGCACCTCGATCGGCAGTTGCTGCCCGAGCCGGTCCACCAACGCCTGGAGCAGTGCCAGGGTGCGTGACGGGTGCTGCACGCTGCCTGACACCGCCACCACTTTGAATTGCTTGCTCATCGCTTACCCCATGCCTGGAGACGCCACCTCAGCGTCTGCACAAGGTGTAGAGCAGCAACCGTGCCATTTGAATATTTCCTTTTTAATCAAATAGTTAAACTAACAACCCAATCACTGCACTGTCGCTCGACGGACAAGCTGTTGGTCCGCTGTTGCCTGACCAACACCTGACCTGTCGATCCCCGTCGCGACAACTGTTGCCCGGCACACAGTTGCGCAACAGATTGTCCGTGGCCAGCACAGCCCTTGCGCCGATGAACGCCGTATAGGCCCCGCATTTACGGGCGTTTGGCCTCGGGCATGGACTGTGCAATGGCCTTTGGCACCGGCAGATTTTTCCCCTGCCCACCGACTCGCCACCCATAAGGAATATCAACATGACCGCACAGCAACACCACCTGCCGCCGATCCTTTCCACAGGCACCGACTATGAGCCCCTGGCCGAACGCTTCCGGCCGATCTTTGCACGCATCCAGGCCGGCGCCCTGGAGCGTGAGCAGACACGCAGCCTGCCCTTTGAACAGGTGAAGTGGCTGAAGGAAGCCGGCTTTGGCGCCGTCCGCGTACCGGTCGAATATGGCGGCGCCGGGGCTTCGTTGCCGCAGCTGTTGCAATTGCTGATCGAACTGGCTGAAGCCGACTCCAACCTGCCCCAGGCCTTGCGCGGGCACTTCGCATTCGTCGAGGACCGCCTCAACGCCCACGCCAGTAGCCCACAGGGCACCTGGTTCAAGCGCTTTGTCGAGGGGGAGTTGGTGGGCAATGCCTGGACGGAAGTCGGCGCGGTGAAAATCGGCGAAGTCGTCACCCGGGTTTCCCGCCAGGGTGATCAATGGGTCGTCAACGGCACCAAGTACTACAGCACCGGCAGTATCTTCGCCGACTGGATCGACGTGTATGCCCAGCGCGACGACAACGGCGCCGACGTGATTGCCGCCGTCCGCGTACACCAGCCGGGCGTCAAGCAAAGCGATGATTGGGACGGCTTCGGCCAACGCACCACCGGCAGCGGGACGTCGCTGTTCGAGAATGCATTGGTCGAGGCGGAAAACCTCATCGACTTCTCTACCCGTTTCAAATACCAGACCGCGTTTTATCAACTGGTGTTGCTGGCCGTGCTGACCGGCGCCGGCCGCGCGGCGGTTCATGACATCACCGAGCAAGTGCGTAAACGCACGCGGGTCTTCAGCACCGGCAATGCCAGCGAAGTGAGCCAGGACGTGCAGGTGCAGCAAGTGGTCGGCAGGGCATCGGCCCAGGTCTATGCCGCCGAAGCCACCACCCTGCGCGCCGCGAGCGCCTCCCAGCGTGCCTACGAAAGCCGCTTCAGCCAGGACGCCGAGACCGAGCACACCGCCAACATCGCCGCCGAACTGGAGTCGGCCCAGGCCCAGGTGGTGATTTCCGACTTGGTGCTGCGCGCCACCAGCGACCTGTTCAATGCCCTCGGTGCTTCGGCCACCAGTACCAGCAAGGCCCTCGACCGTCACTGGCGCAATGCCCGCACCGCGGCCTCGCATAATCCATTGATCTACAAGGAGCGCATTATTGGTGATTGGGAAATCAACGGTACGGAACCGCCGTATGTCTGGCAGATTGGCGGGGGCTCGAAGCAGCTTTGAGCAGGCTTGCTCGCGATAGCGGCGGTTCAGCTACATGGATGTCGGGCTGGCTGGCCTCATCGCGAGCAAGCTCGCTCCCACAGGGGGTCTGGGTTAGACATGGGGTTCGTGTCCAAGAGATCGAGTGTGGGAGCGAGCTGGCTCGCGATGGCGGTGGTTCAGCTGCATGGATGTTGGGCTGGCAGGCCTCATCGCGAGCAAGCTCGCTCCCACAGGGGGTCTGGGTTAGACATGGGGTTCGTGTCCTGGAGATCGAGTGTGGGAGCGAGCTGGCTCGCGATGGCGGTGGTTCAGCTGCATGGATGTTGGGCTGGCGGGCCTCATCGCGAGCAGGCTCGCTCCCACAGGGGGTCTGGGTTGGACATGGGGTTCGTGTCCACTGGAGATCGAGTGTGGGAGCGAGCCTGCTCGCGATGGCGGTGGTGCAGTTGCATGGATGCCTGTTCCTTACGCCACACGTTCGACTTAGTGAGATGCCAATTGCCTACCTCTCCACAAAGCCGATAGGAACTCATCCCAGACGATCAAAACACTGGCATCATGCCTTTTTCCTTGCACTCATGGAGTGACTGTGACGAATCTAAGTGCCGCCCCTGAGTTTGCACCCGCCGCCACTTTATCGCCCTACCGCTTCTTTCCCCGACTCGGGATGTTGGTGCTGGCCACTGTGGTCGTCTTCCTGGCCGCGATGCCCGAGGTCCTTTTCGTGCCTGCGGACATGCAGGCCTATCTGATGTTCACGACCACCTCGGGGCTCACCGCGCTCGTCCTCCTCGGCCTCTTCGCCCTGCAATACCGTGCCGATTCGCGCCCGCAGTGGCGCGGTCATGCCATTGGCAAACCCCTGCGGTGGGGGGCGATCGGCATTGTCGGGACCTACCTGCTTTTCGGCGTCGCCGTCTTCGTGCTCGGGTTGCCCCGTGAGGTGTTCATGGCCGAGCTTCTGGACGGGCTCAATCGTTGGCAGGCCACGATCAAGATTGCCTCGCTGATCGTGCTGCCGCCCATCGCCGAAGAGCTGTTTTTCCGCCATTACATGTTCCGGCTGTTTCCCTACGAGAACAGCCGTGCCTGGACATGGATCGCGATCATCGTGACGTCGGCCGTCTTCGCCGGCATGCACATCCAATACGGAAATTGGATGACGATCGTGCTGATCTTCGCCTGTGGAGGCGTGTTCGCCATCGCCAGGGTGGCCAGCGGTGGCCTGCTGGTGCCGGTGCTCCTGCATTCGCTGACCGAGATCGTCGCACTGAGCGCTGACCGGTCTTTCTCGCTGATGGGGCTTTACGGGTGAGCCAGCAATCCAGGCCAGCGGCCATGAACCCCCACGCAGCATGCCTCGCGCTGCTTGCCTTGACGCTCCCCTTCCTGTGCGAGCCCGTCCAGGCCTCGACGTGGCAGATCTGCCAGATGGAGCTGCGGATCGTCGAGGTCCTGAAACAACCCTACCCGCAACTTCAGGCGCAGGTCGTGAAAGTCAGGTCCAAATCCGCCTCGGTGGAGTGTCCCGCGCAAGGCTCACTGTTGACCTTCACCCCGGAAACCCCGGACTACCAAGCCACGCTCCCCCGCCGGCAATGGCCCGGCAAAGGGCAGTCGGTACGGGTGGACTACCGCTACCTGGATGGTGTCTGTAAAGGCGACGGTAACTCGTATGCGTGTCGTATCAAGCACTACCCCCTGATGGGTCGGTAGTCGGGCAGCCGGAGAAGGCGGCATTTCTCGAATCAGTGAAGTCACTGATGGCCTCATCGCGAGCAAGCTCGCTCCCACAAAAGGGACTTGCGCAACGCCCTGTGGGAGCGAGCTTGCTCGCGATGACGTCGGCACATCCAACCTCGATGCAACTCAAGCCAGCAGCGCACTGATCCACCGAACCTGCCGTGCAATGTCCTGCAGCTTCTCTTCGGGCACGGCTTGCCGTGCCTTGGCGAAGCTGGCGAGGGTCTTTTGTTTCTGACGCAGCAGGCGTTGCCACTTGGCCAGGAAGGTCGGGGTTCGCGCTTGCATCTGCAGCGGGCCGAAGTACAGCTCCTCGGCGGTATACGTCACTGGCCCGGCGCGCTCGGCGACGATGATCTCGTAGTAGAAGCGGTTTTCCCGAAGCACTTCCTCGCAAAGGATGCGGTAGTCGTTTTCCATCAGCCATTGGCGCAGCGGTTGTTCGCCGCCGTTGGGTTGCAGAATCAGCCGCTCGTGCCCGCTCAGCCGTGCTTTGCCGCTGTCCAGGATGTCACGGATCGTCTCGCCGCCCATGCCGCAGACGCTGATCGCCGTAATCCCGTCTTCCGGCTCGATTGCCGCCAGGCCATTGGCCAGGCGCACACTGACCAGCTGCTCCAGGCCATTCTCGCCCACAGTGCGTTCGGCGGCGCGCAACGGCGTCAACGCCACCTCGCCGGCCACCGCTGCCGCAATGACGCCACGGCGCAACAAGGCCACCGGCAGGTAAGCGTGATCCGAGCCGATATCGGCCAGGTGCGCCCCCGCCGGCATATGCGCCGCCACGCGCTCCAGGCGCATGGACAATGTCTGTTCGTTCAACTGCAGTTCCCTGGGTTAATCGTAGAACGGCTCGACCGCCGTCCGACTGCCGACAAAGAAGCTGTCCGCGACCAACCGCAGTGGCTGCAGGTCCATGTCGCTGGCCTTGTCGTTGATCAGTTGCTGAAAATGTCGATACACCGCCGCGTACTCGCCCTCCTCGGAGACGGCCTGGCGCACGCCGTCGATGCTCAACAGCGCACCGCCGTTGTCCAGGCGCAGGACGCCTTCGGCGCAGCGAATCTCGATGCTCCAGAGCTCGTCGTGACCATGGTCGAAATCGAACTCCGCCCGGATATCGAGGTGGCGCGCGTCGGCCATCTTGATGCTGGCGGCAATCGGCGACTGGCAGTTGTCCGGCACGCGCAACTCGGCGGCCTCCACGAACAACGGCAGCGCCAACAGATGAGTCGCAATCGACAGCGCGTTGATGCCGGGATCGAAGACTCCCAGGCCGCCGGGTTGCCAGATCCACGCCTGGCCGGGGTGCCACTTGCGCACGTCTTCTTTCCAATCGATCTGCACACTGCGCAAGGTGCGACTGGCCAGCCAGTCACGGGCGGCTGCGATGCCAGGGGCGTAACGGGAATGCCAGGCGAACAGGCCGCTGACACCTTGCTCGCGAACCTGCTCCACCAAGGCCATGGCTTCACCCAACGTGGCGCACGGCGGCTTTTCCACCAGAACGTGTTTACCGGCCGCCAGCGCCTGTTGCACCAGGGCGAATCGACCTTGCGGCGGCGTGCAAAACGCAATCGCATCGACATGCGGGCCGTTTTCGAGCAACTCGCCCAGGGATCGGAAGTTCTCCACCCCGGCGCAGGGCTGTCCTTGCGTGGCGACCGCCACCAGTTGGAACGCGGGGTTGGCGTGGATGGCTGGAACGTGTTGATCTTGGGCAATCTTGCCGTAGCCCACCAGGCCGAGACGAATCGGTTGCATCGATGACTCCTGATTTTTTGTACTTGTGATCGGCCAGCAAACTAGACGCAAATCGCCTGGCGAACAATGGGGGGCGCGCAGTATCTACCCGATTGCCCTGCCCTGCGCCGCAAAGGCATCAGCTACGCCGCTGCTCACGGACACCCGTCACGACGTTGGTCACCCGGCCGTAGAAGGGCTCCAGCCGCTCACGTGGCGCATCGTGCTCCACCACCAGGGCGGCGACCTCCTCACAAGAAACCACCTGATAATGCGCAACGCTGGACAGCTTTTCATTGGTCACCGCGGTAATCACTTGCCCACTCGCCGCCACCACTGCGCGCTTGAACTCTGCATCCTCCAGGCCGAATGCCGTGACCCCGTTGTCTGGATCGATGGCACAGGCCCCCAGAAAACACACGTCAAAACTGAACTGGCGCAATTGCTCCACCGCCGTCAGCCCGATCACACCACCGGCGATGGGATTCAAGCGCCCCCCCAAGAGAATGACTTCGGCACGGGGCAGTTTCATCAGCTGAACCGCAATCAACGGCGAATTGGTGGAGAGGGTCAACTGAAGGCTCGGATCGATGGCGCCAGCAATCGCCAGGTTGGTCGACCCGGCATCGATGAACACGTGCTGGCCCGCGCGCAGCAATGCAGCGGCCGCTTGGCCAAGGCTGCCCTTGCGTACCGGGTCCTTACGCACGCGTACATCCAGCGACCCTTCGGCAGCCGGCACAAGTATCGCGCCGCCATAAACACGCTTGCATAACCCCGCCGCTGCCAATACCCCCAGGTCACGCCGGATCGAGTGTTCGGACACATTGAATTCACTGGCCAGGTCAGCCGCGATCACCCGGCCATACCGGGCGAGACGCTGGCTGATCAATTGCTGGCGTTCGCCGGGGAACGCTTCGTGGGGAGAAGTCATGACGTACAACCTGCATAAACGAGCACTAATGATCAAAAACGAGCAAATAGTGCCGGTTATGCAGCGAAGCGTCAAACCCGCTCATCCCAGCGAGCGCCTGCACGACAAACGGTCAAGCGCTCCCTGGAACATTGGTGCCCATGCCCAATGGCAGGAAGGGTCGAATCTCCTCGATCTCCCCGGCACTGAGGCGCAACTGCGCGCCGGCGATCAGCCCATCGACCTGCCCGCGGCGACGGGCTCCGACGATGGCGCCGGTCACCACCGGCTTGCGCAGCACCCAGGCGATGGCGACTGCCGCCGCACTGACCCCGTGCCGTTCGCCGATACCCGCCAAGACCTCGACCAACGCCAGGTTCGCGCTCAAGCGAGGCTCCTGGAAGTCGGCGCTTCGCGCCTTGCGCCAATCGTCGTCGGGCAATTGGGCGATGCGTTCGCGCGTCATGCTGCCGGAAAGCAGCCCCGATTGAAGGGTGGAATAGGCCAAGACACCCATTCCCGCCTGCTCGCAAAATGGCAGGACGTCTTGCTCGATGTCCCGCATCGAGGCGGAATAAGGCGGCTGGAGTGAAACGACCTCGGTCACCGCCTGGGCCCGTTTGAGTTGCGCGACATCGAAATTGGAGACGCCGATGGCGCGAATTTTCCCCTGGTCGCGGGCGGTGGCCAACGCCGCAAGCGCGTTCTCGAGCCCTTCGCTGCTGCCGTCGGCAGGAAAGGCCGGCCAATGAATCTGATAAAGGTCGATGGTTTCGACTTGCAGTCGGCGCAAGCTTGCCTCGACCTCGGCGAGCAACGATCGAGGCGCCAGCGAGTGTGAGATCGCCTTGGTGACCGGGTCCCAGACCAGACTGCCCTTGGTGAACACCAACGGGCGCTGCGAAGCCGGCAGCCGGCGCAACAGCTGCCCGACCAGTTGCTCGGCATGGCCCAAGCCATAAACCGCCGCCGTATCGATCCAGTTCACCCCGCATTCAACGGCATATTCAAGAGCACCGAGGCTGTCCTCGTCGTCCTGCTCGCCCCAGCTGTATTCCCAGCCGGTGCCAGCAATGGCCCAGGTTCCCAGGCCAATGGGCGAAATCAGCAAATCCGATGATCCAAGACGATTCTTTTGCATAGCGAGTTCTCCACAGATGATGCGGGGCAGTATCGGCGAGCGATCTCATGACGATAAGATGGGTAATCGTATTTGAACTACTGAACCGCACTCATGAGTCAGCACCCCGATCTTTCCGAACTGGATGCCTTTGCCGCCGTCGCTCGCCATCGCAGCTTTCGCAAGGCCGCCGACGAGCGTGGCGTTTCGGCCTCGGCATTGAGCCACGCCATGCGAGCCCTGGAAGCACGCCTGGGTGTCAGGCTGCTCAACCGCACCACGCGCAGCGTTACCCCGACCGAGGCCGGCCACCAGCTATTGGCAACGCTGGCCCCTACCCTGCAGCAGGTTGCCGAAGCCTTGACCCAATTGACCTCGCTGCAGGACGTGCCCGCCGGCAAGCTTCGCCTCAACGTGGCGCGTCCGGCGGCGCGTGCGGTATTTGCGAAGGTGCTCGCGCCGTTCGTGGCCAGGTATCCACGCATTCAACTGGACCTGGTCACCGATGATGGCTTGACCGATATCGTCAACGGCGGCTTTGACGCCGGCGTGCGCTTTGGCGAAAGCCTGGCCGGCGACATGATCGCCGTCCCTGTCGGCCCCCCTCAATCGTTCGTGACCGTAGCCGCGCCAGCCTACCTGGCCACGAAGGGAATCGCCCAGGCTCCACGGGACTTGCTCGACCATGCCTGCATCGCCCGGCGTTTTCCCAGCGGCAAACTCTACGCCTGGGAATATCAGGCAGACGGACAACCGATCCGGTTGTCCGTCACCGGCCCGCTCATTCTTGAAGACGATGTGCTGATGATCCAGGCGGCGAAAGATGGCGCCGGGATTGCCTACGTCTACGAGGAGCTGGCGCGCGACGACCTCCGCAATGGGCATCTCACGGAACTGCTTGCGCAATGGAAAGCGCCGCCAAGCCGGTTTTTTCTCTATTACCCCAGCCGACGCCATGTGCCACCGGCCCTGAAAGCGCTCATCGAGTTCATCCGGGCGGACGATTGACGAACCTGAACCGGCAGGCAAAAAAAAGCCCCGCGACCGAGGACGGTGCGGGGCAAGGGAAATTGGTTGGTTGCGGCCAACCAAAGGAGCACGGTGAAAAGCGTTTACGGGCCGGTCAGATGCATTCCTGTGCGGCGCGTTCGAAACTCGAAGGCAGGAGGTTGGAGGCCAGCAAGTGCCGCTCGTAGATGAACACCTTGCCGCCGTCGCCGGCCTTGTAGGCTTCCAGCACGTTGTCCGCCGACACTTTGCTCGGCACCACGATGCGGTAGCTGCGCTGGGTCTGCGAGACCACCGGGTTCAAGGCGTTGCCCTGCAATTTCGGTACGACGCATTCGGCGTATTGGGCCGGCGTCTTGCTGGTTTGCAAGGTCAGGGTCGGATCGTTCGGTGCCGAGGCACAACCGGCCAGCAACAATGGGGAAAACGCCAGGGGCAGCAAGAATAAACGGCGCATGGTCAGGGTCCTGAAAATAAAAATACGGGGCTGCGTGTTCGATGGCGCTGATTTTCCAATGATTGCCGGCAAAGCAGAACTTGCATTTGGTAATGGTCACTATTACTCCTAGCAATAGTTGCAAGCCGAGAAAGATTGATGAGGCCTATCCATGAGAACGTTTGATCTGATTCGCGACGCGGTATTGCCCGACTTCCGTGAGCGGGTGGCTGACTACCTGATCCAGTACGAAAGCGTGCTGTTGAGCGACACAGAACCCGACCCGGAGCTCAAGCGAGCCACGGCCAACCAACTGCGCGGTTATCTGCGCGGATTGAATACCACCCGGGTATTGGGCATGGCGGATTGGGAGGAACTGGATCGGCGGGTGGTGGACACCTGGCTTCAGTGACCGGCCGGACATTCCGGGAATGTGTTCAATTCAGGGTGGCGTGGGCGATTGCTCCCGCCGCGCTGGGCTGCGATCTCTCGCCGGCTGCGGCCCGACACTGGCTTGGGCCCTGTCCACCAGCCGTTGCACCCAGGCGGCGTCCTGGTCATTGACCACCCCATAGCGGTTCGGCGGTAAAAATCTCCAGTGATGGGCGGCCTCCTCCAGACGCTTGAGTTCATCGGCAGACATCCAGTACGGCGTGTCCACCAATGGCATCGGCGCACCGTCGAAACGCCGGCCCAGCTGCAGGTTCGTGCCGGGGGCGAAAGCAATCGCCAGGTGCTGCCGGGGTTGCAGCAGCTTGTCCGGTGCGGGCATTTGCCCTACCCGTGCGTAGCTGAAGTTGCCCGGATATTGCTCCTTGAGCACCAGCCAATGTCCCGCAGCGGTCCGGGCCAGGATCCATTGCGACACACCGCTGTCTTGCACGCATTTCAGCTTGCCGTCGGTCCATTGCATGAGGGTGTTGCAGTCCGGATCATAGTCGTTGGCCCACAGGCTGATGCCGCGGATGAGGGTATGGCGTTCGAGCTCGACCAGCCCTTGATCGGGCATCGATTGCCAATAACGCTTGGTCGGGTCGCGCTTATCACGCAAGTAGTTATGCAGGCCCCAGGCAGCCATGAACAGCAAGGTGACGAGCACGAGCCAGCCAAGGGAATCCCCCACGATCCGGTCAAGGTCGACGCCTGGGGCAGATAACCCCTGGTAGACCAACAGCCCCAGCAAAAACGCGATGCCCGGCAACACCGGGCCCAGGCACAACGGCGGCACCAGCACCATGATCCAGCTGAAGCGATGCATGGTCGCACGCTCACGCGCCCAGGCCTGCTCCTGAGCAAGCATCGGCGCCCGCTCCCGTGGGCCGATCTCAGGATCGGGCGTCTGGAAACGCATGTACAGGGTGTAGGTGTCATCGCTCATGGATCGGATCATGCTCTTGAAGTCATCGTGTTAGACACACATTCATCCCCATCGCCCAAACTCGCCCCCTTGCTCAGCCAGGCGAGACAATGGTCCCGGTGCAACGGATCGATATTTAGACCAGGAGTCGCTCGACCCACTGCTGTGGCGTCATCTTCGTCACCATGATCAGCACAATGACAAACATCCCCAAAAAGCCCAGAACCCCCATCCAGAACCACTTCCGATACACGGTTGAGTATCGATCTTCGAGCGTGTGTCCATCCCGCGCCGCGCTCGACGCCATCACGTACAAGCGCTTCTGGAACACCAGCACAGGCAGCCACAACGTCCCCACGCACAGGAAAATGATCAACGACGTCATGATCCATTCGGTGGTCAGGGGAAGTCCGGCCAGTCTCGTTAGCAGGTAACCCGTCACTATCTGAATGAAACCCGCCGGCGTGGTAATCCAGGTATCGAACCGGACGACCGTCCTGGCCACATGGGCAATGACCTGCGGATTGGCGGTGCGGCTGGCGGCGATCAGGTAGAGGTAGGATCCCATGCCGAAGCCGAACAGGAAAATGGCAGCGATCACATGGATGTACTTCAAGCACAGATACAGCATGGTCAACCCTGCCCGTCAGAGAAATGCACGGACAGGCTGAGGTTTTGCGGATCGTTGATGGCGGCCATGTATTCGTCGACGGTGATTTCACCCACACAGGCCCGAGCGCCGGGTTCGGGCAGATACCCCTGGGCGATTTTCGCCGCCAAGGCAACGGCTGCACAGCTGGGAATTTCCGGCCCTTTGTCGTTCATGGCGGTGAGCTGCACGTTCAACGACAGCGGCTCGCCGTCGGCACCGATGCCATGGACGTCGATGTACATTGCGCTTTTGCCATCGCCAAATCGTTCGAACCAGAGCCCCCACCGATGAAGCCTGGCCGCCCAGGGGAGATGGTCGCGCACCAGCCCCATCCTCATTGCCTGGGCCAGCAGGTAGTTGGCAATACCGCCGAGCTTGAGGCCTGCGCCGGCCTTGAAGCTCAGGTTCTGGGCACCATAGCGGCTGGCGAAGATATCCATGTCCGGCACGTCGACATTGGCCAGTACCCGGGTGCCCATATAGCGCATTCTGCGAAGCGTCAGATCCTGCCATCCCAGAACCTCATGCACCCGGCCATTCCTGAGTTGCCTGATCGGCTTACCCGCATAGGCGAGAACGCCTTCGACGGTGGACAACCCCGGCATTTTGGCCGAAGAGGAAATACCATGCTCGATCGTGTCGATGCGTTTAAAGCGATGCCGCTGCTGATCGATGAGGGCGGCCGAGAGCGTCGGCACTGAGCTACAACCACTGAGGATCGCCACGCCTGCCTGTTTTGCCCGCGTGTCGAGTGCGCCAATGCCGGTGACGAAGGCTCTGCTGTCCGACAAGTCGCAGTAATTCACGCCGGCGTCGATGCAGCTCTCGGCGACGGCATAGGATTGCCCTTGAAAGGGGCCGCCGGTATGAATGACCCATTGGATGTTCATCAAGCCAAGGACAGATTTGAAGCCTGGGCCCATGGCGTCGCCGCACCAACTTTCACATACCGTGCCCGAACGGGCGTTCAATTCATCGACTTTGCGCTGCAGTTTTTGGGCATCGCGCCCCGAAATCACCAGCTGTACGCCTGGCATCACCACCAGGTGCCTGGAAACGATACTGCCGAAATTTCCATACCCACCGACCACCATGACCCTGAGCGTCATTCCATCCGTCCCTAAATATTCGATGAAGCCCGCAACCTTGCCACAAGGACGACGCGGTGGTGTACTCCTTGTGGCAGGTCATTGAGTTCCCGCACTTGCCCCCTGCTGATACTCCCGAGGCGTGCAGCCGAATTCGCGGCGAAACACCGTGTGCAGGTATTGCGCCGATTTGAAACCGCAACTCTGGGCGATGTCGGCAATCGGTGCGTCGGTGTTTTCCAGCCCGTTGGCGGCAGCGGTCAGTTTGAAGCGCAGGATTTCATCGTGGACGCTGCAGCCCCGCTCCTTGCGAAAATGCGCTTCCAGCGATGAGCGCGATATCCCTACATAAGCCGCCACCTGGGCCGTCTTGATGCCCTGGCAGGCATATTGGCGGATGAAAAGCCGTGCCTGCATGACATAAGGGTTGCCCAACGGTTGATGCAGGCTCGACACCTGCACATTGACCGCATCAGGTGGAATCAGAATCTGTGTGCCCGTGGACGGCATGCCGTGCAGCATTTGGTGGAGCAGGCGTGCGGCGGTGCGGCCCATGGTCTCGGTGCCCTGGATCACCGAGCTCAACGGCACCCGCGTCAGGCTGCGGGTCAGCGGGTCGTTGTCGATGCCGATCAACGCCACTTGCTCCGGCACGGCGATCCCGGCGGTCAGGCAGGCTTGCAGCAGTTGCCGGGCGCGGGCGTCGCTGACGGCGATGATGCCGATGGGCTTGGGCAGGCTTTGCAGCCAGGCGATCTGCTGTTCGACGGCGCTGTCCCAGAGCGGTGCGCTGGTGCCCATGCCGCGATAGACCTCGGCCTTCAGGCCGTCGCGCTGCACCAGCCGGCGAAAGGCTTTCTCCCGTTCCTGGGCCCAGCGATTGGCTTGAGCTTCAGGCAGGCTGAAACAGGCGAAGCGGGTCAGCCCGGCCTCGATCAGGTGCTCGTAGGCCAACCTCATCAACGCGTCGTTGTCGGTGGCGACATAGGGGATGCCCTTCGGGTAGGCGCGTTCATCCTGATAGGAACCGCCCACCGCCACCACCGGCAGCTTGATCCCGGCCAGCGCCTCGCCGATCAGCGGGTCGTCGAAGTCGGCAATGATCCCGTCGCCCTGCCAGCGCTCGATGCCTTTGAGGCGGCAGAGAAAATCCTCCTCGAGGAACAAGTCCCAGGACGCACGCGTGCTGCTCAAGTAGTTGCCGATACCGCTGATGATGCCGCGGTCGTAGATCTTGCTGCCGTTGAACAACAGCGCGATGCGGTGAACGGGCGGGACGGTTTTCATTGGCTTAACCCTGTGCCGGTGGACACAGACTAGGCGCGCGGCCGACGAATCTCAATACTCAAAATCGAACTGCCCGTTGGTGATTTTCATAATCAGCAGCCTCGGGGCCGGCGTTAGTATCGAGACACCGCCAAGAATAAAAAGGAAACCCGCACATGCCGTACTTCCCCGGTGTCGACAAGATTCGCTACGAGGGCCCCGCCAGCGATTCGCCGCTTGCCTTCCGTCACTACGACGCCAACAGACTGGTGCTCGGCAAACCCATGCGCGAACACCTGCGCATGGCGGTCTGCTATTGGCATACCTTCGTCTGGCCGGGCTCGGATGTGTTCGGTGCCGGCACGTTCAAGCGCCCGTGGCAGCACGCCGGGGATCCGATGGAAGTGGCCATCGGCAAGGCCGAAGCGGCCTTCGAGTTCTTCTCCAAGCTGGGCATCGACTACTACTGCTTCCACGACACCGATGTCGCCCCGGAAGGTAGCTCGCTCAGGGAGTACCGCAACCACTTCGCCCAGATGATCGACCACCTGGAACGCCACCAGGAGCAGACCGGAATCAAGCTGCTGTGGGGCACCGCCAACTGCTTCAGCAACCCGCGCTTTGCCGCAGGCGCGGCCAGCAACCCCGATCCGGAAGTGTTCGCCTGCGCCGCCGCCCAGGTGTTCAGCGCCATGAACGCCACCCAGCGTCTCAAAGGCGCCAACTACGTATTGTGGGGCGGTCGCGAAGGCTACGAAACCCTGCTCAATACCGATTTGAAACACGAGCGCGAGCAACTGGGCCGGTTCATGCGCATGGTGGTCGAGCACAAGCACAAGATCGGCTTCAAAGGCGACCTGCTGATCGAACCCAAGCCCCAGGAGCCGACCAAGCACCAGTACGATTACGACAGCGCCACGGTGTTCGGCTTCCTGCAGCAGTTCGGCCTGGAAAACGAGATCAAGGTCAACATCGAAGCCAACCACGCCACCCTCGCCGGGCACAGCTTCCACCACGAGATCGCCACAGCCGTCTCCCTGGGAATCTTCGGCAGCATCGACGCCAACCGCGGCGATCCGCAAAACGGCTGGGACACCGACCAGTTCCCCAACAGCGTCGAAGAAATGACCCTGGCCACCTACGAAATCCTCAAGGCTGGCGGGTTCGGCAATGGCGGGTTCAACTTCGATTCCAAGGTCCGGCGCCAGAGCCTGGACGAGATCGACCTGTTCCACGGCCATGTCGCCGCCATGGACGTCCTCGCCCTCGCCCTGGAGCGCGCGGCAGCCATGGTACAGAACGATCAGTTGCAACAGTTCAAGGACCAGCGCTACGCGGGCTGGCAGCAACCGTTTGGCAAGGCGGTGCTGGCTGGCGACTTCAGCCTGGAATCGTTGGCCGAGCACGCCTTTACCAACGAGCTGAATCCCCAGGCTGTCAGCGGTCGCCAGGAAATGCTCGAGAACGTGGTCAATCGGTTTATCTACCCCTGACAAATGTGGCGAGGGGATTTATCCCCGCTGGGCTGCGAAGCAGCCCCCGGGAAGAACAAACTGATTTGTCTGCCCCACCAAAGAGGCCGTTACATTCTCGCGACAAATCTGTGCCCACGGCGCCTCGCAAGGCTCTACAGTTCTACCCGGTATCACGCTCATCGTCAGGCAGTGTCTTTCAAACAACAATAAAAGGACGCACTACATGAAAACATTCAAACGTACCCTGCTCGCCGGCGCCCTCGCCCTGCTCTCGCTTCCGGTCATGGCCGATGCGGCCCATCCGAAAATCGGTTTCTCCATCGATGACCTGCGCCTGGAACGCTGGTCGCGGGACCGTGACTACTTCGTCGCGGCGGCGGAAAAACTCGACGCCAAGGTCTTCGTCCAGTCCGCCGATGCCAACGAGCAGAAGCAGATCTCGCAGATCGAAAACCTGATCTCCCGTGGCGTCGATGTGATCGTCATCGTGCCGTTCAACGCCACCGTGCTGACCAATGCCGTCGCCGAAGCCAAGAAGGCCGGGATCAAGGTCGTGTCCTACGATCGACTGATCCTCAATGCCGATATCGACGCCTACATTTCATTCGATAACGAAAAGGTCGGCGAGATGCAGGCCAGCGGCGTGCTGAAAGCCGCGCCCAAGGGCAATTACTTCCTGCTCGGTGGCGCGCCCACGGACAACAACGCCAAGGTCCTGCGCGAAGGCCAGATGAAAGTGCTGCAACCGGCCATCGACAAGGGTGATATCAAGATTGTCGGCCAGCAGTGGGTGAAGGAATGGAACCCCACCGAAGCCTTGAGCATTGTGGAAAACGCCCTGACCCGGAACAACAACAAGATCGATGGCATCGTCGCCTCCAACGACGCCACCGCCGGCGGCGCCATCCAGGCCCTGGCCGCGCAGAAAATGGCCGGCAAGGTGCCGATCTCGGGCCAGGACGCCGACCTCGCGGCGGTCAAGCGCGTGATCGATGGCACCCAGACCATGACCGTCTACAAGCCACTGAAACTGATTGCCTCCGAAGCCGCCAAGCTCTCGGTGCAACTGGCGCGCAACGAGAAGCCCACCTTCAGCTCGCAATACGACAATGGCAGCAAGAAAGTCGACACCATCCTGCTCACCCCTACGCCGTTGACCAAGGACAACATCGACCTGCTGGAAAAGGACGGGTTCTATACCAAGGCGCAGATCGCCGGGCAGTGACACAGCGCTTGGTTAAACACAGTTCCTGTGGGAGCGAGCCTGCTCGCGATGGCGGCACCAGATCCAATACTGATGCAAGCCGAGCCACCGCTTTCGCGAGCAGGCTCGCTCCCACAGGGGGCTGACTGACACCAGGAAATACTTGCCCCCTGCGTATGTGTGAGCCCTTTTCCATGAGTCCTGCCATGTCCGACTACCTGCTGCAAATGAACGGCATCGTCAAAACCTTTGGCGGTGTCAAAGCCCTGAACGGCATCGATATCAAGGTCAGGCCCGGGGAATGCGTCGGCCTGTGCGGTGAAAACGGCGCGGGCAAATCCACGCTGATGAAAGTGTTGTCGGCGGTCTATCCCCACGGCACCTGGGAAGGCGAGATCATTTGGGACGGCCAGCCGCTCAAGGCGCAGTCCATCAGCGAAACCGAAGCCGCCGGGATCGTCATCATTCACCAGGAACTGACCCTGGTTCCCGACCTGTCGGTGGCGGAAAACATCTTCATGGGCCACGAACTGACGCTGCCCGGCGGGCGCATGAACTACCCGGCGATGATCCACCGCGCCGAAGCCCTGATGCGTGAACTCAAGGTCCCGGACATGAACGTGTCGCTGCCGGTTTCCCAGTACGGCGGTGGCTACCAGCAATTGGTGGAAATCGCCAAGGCACTGAACAAGCAAGCCCGACTGCTGATCCTCGACGAGCCCTCCTCGGCTCTGACCCGCTCGGAAATCGAGGTGCTGCTGGACATCATCCGCGACCTCAAGGCCAAGGGCGTTGCCTGCGTGTACATCTCCCACAAGCTCGATGAAGTGGCCGCCGTGTGCGACACCATTTCGGTGATTCGCGACGGCAAACACATCGCCACCACCGCCATGGCCGACATGGACATTCCGAAGATCATCACCCAGATGGTCGGACGGGAAATGAACAACCTCTACCCCACCGAACCCCATGACATCGGCGAGGTGATTTTCGAGGCGCGCCACGTCACCTGCTACGACGTCGACAACCCCAAGCGCAAACGGGTCGACGATATTTCCTTCGTCCTCAAGCGCGGGGAGATCCTTGGCATCGCCGGACTGGTCGGCGCCGGGCGTACGGAACTGGTCTCGGCGCTGTTCGGCGCCTACCCCGGCCACTACGAAGGCGAAGTCTGGCTCAACGGCCAGCAAATCGACACGCGCACGCCGCTCAAGTCGATCCGCGCCGGGCTGTGCATGGTCCCCGAAGACCGCAAGCGCCAAGGCATCATCCCGGACCTGGGGGTGGGCCAGAACATCACCCTGGCGGTGCTGGACAACTACTCGAAACTGACCCGCATCGACGCCGAAGCCGAACTGGGCAGCATCGACAAGGAAATCGCGCGCATGCACCTCAAGACCGCGAGCCCATTCCTGCCGATCACCAGCCTCTCCGGCGGCAACCAGCAAAAAGCCGTATTGGCGAAAATGCTCCTGACCAAGCCCCGCGTGCTGATTCTCGATGAGCCCACTCGCGGTGTGGACGTCGGCGCCAAGTATGAGATCTACAAGTTGATGGGCGCCCTGGCGGCCGAAGGCGTGTCGATCATCATGGTCTCCTCGGAGCTGGCCGAGGTGCTGGGGGTCTCCGACCGCGTCCTGGTGATCGGCGACGGCCAGTTGCGCGGCGACTTCATCAACCACGAACTCACCCAGGAACAAGTGCTCGCCGCCGCACTCAGCCATCCCGACGGCCATAACAATAATGATCGGAAGTCCGCGTAGATGAATCAGGTCAAACAGCTGTTTTCCCGCTACAAAATGCTTGCGCTGGTGATCGCCGTGGCGCTGATCTGGCTGTTCTTCAGTTGGCAGACCGAGGGTGGGTTCGTAACCCCGCGCAACCTCTCCAACCTGCTGCGGCAGATGTCCATCACCGGGATTCTTGCCTGTGGCATGGTGCTGGTGATCATCAGCGGCGAGATCGACCTGTCGGTGGGCTCGCTGCTTGGGCTGCTGGGGGGCCTGGCGGCGATCCTCGATGTGGTTTATCACATCCCGCTGCTGGCGAACCTGAGCCTGGTAGCCTTGTGCGGCTTGGTGATCGGCTTGGGCAACGGCTACATGACCGCGTACTTGCGCATTCCGTCGTTCATTGTCGGGCTGGGTGGCATGCTCGCGTTTCGCGGCGTCCTGCTGGGGGTGACCGGCGGCACCACCATTGCCCCGGTGTCACCGGAACTGGTCTACGTCGGCCAAGGTTACTTGCCGCACACGGTCGGGACCGGGCTTGGCATCCTGCTGTTCGCCCTGACCTTGTTCCTGACCTGGAAACAGCGGCGCAACCGCGCCCTCCATGGCCTGGCGGCTCACTCCCTGGTGCGTGACGTGTTGCGCGTGGTGGTGATCGGCGCGGTGCTGGCCGGGTTCGTCTATACCCTCAACAGCTACGACGGCATCCCGGTACCGGTACTGCTCCTGCTGATCCTGCTGGGGGTATTCAGCTACGTCACCAGCCAGACCGTGTTTGGCCGACGCGTCTACTCGGTGGGCAGCAACATGGAAGCCACGCGCCTGTCCGGCATCAACGTACAGGCGGTGAAGCTGTGGATCTTCGGCATCATGGGTGTGATGTGCGCCCTCGCCGGCGTGGTCAATACCGCACGCCTGGCCGCCGGCTCACCCTCGGCCGGCAACATGGGCGAACTCGACGCCATCGCCGCCTGCTTCATCGGCGGCACCTCCATGCGCGGCGGCTCCGGCACGGTCTACGGCGCCCTTCTCGGTGCGCTGGTGATCACCAGCCTGGACAACGGCATGTCGATGCTCGACGTCGACAGTTATTGGCAGATGATCGTCAAAGGCAGCATCCTGGTGCTGGCGGTGTGGGTGGATGTGAGTACGCGCACAGGGCGGCGTTGATCTGAACACGCAACTGTAATTTGAGACACTTTGCTGTTGGGCAGTCTAGTTGTCCAACGCAATCCAAAGCATAGGAAACCAATCTACCTATCTTTCCGCTGAGCAACAGGAACTCGTACCCCACGCCCGAGAATAATGGCACTATGCCTTTCCCTGTGCATTCATGGAGTGACTTTGATGCACCCATGTACCACGCCGGCAGTGACTCAACACTCCTATTTACGAAAAGGAATTTCAATGAGACGTGGAAAGCCTATCGGCAACAGGGCTGTAATATTCTGGATGCTCGCGACGTTTGCTGTGGCAGGTGATGCCCAAGCCGGCATCTTCAAGTGGATCAAGAACGAGGCGGTCCCCACTATTCAAGGGAAGCGCCCCATCGTTTTGAAGGAATACATCAAAATTTCCTCCGGGGCAGACCAAATCAAACTTGGTGACGACAGCTTGATGATTAAGATGGGAGGTATTACGGTCAAAACTGGGCAGCTACGTCTACGCCTGGCTCAAGGTGCTTGTGTCTGGGCTACCGGGGACGTCGTTACATGTGCTCCAGACTTTATCGAGAAACAAATCAAAGTTCTGGCTGACGCTGCTTATGCGGGGACGAAGCCGCCTGCTGTAGAAGCCAACTCAGGGAAACCGAAGCAAAAGGCCAACGCCGTGACTCCGTCAGGTTCTGGGCTGAGCTTTTCAGATTTGGATGGCAGGATCATTCAATGGGAGCCACAGGACAATTCGGTAGGCTTCGACTTTAGTAATCCAGGTACCGCCTCATCTAATCCACCAAAGCCATCCTTGTTTTTCCATGATCTATATACGCGCCGGGCGAAGGACGCTTCTGGCAAGCCCGAACTCCAGATATTGGGTCGCGCCGATTTGGCCTTCATGGAGGGCAGAGTGGGAGGTATCGCGTGTTATTTCGCTACGGATAAGAGCACCTATATCCTCGATAGCCAAAACAAATACAATGACCCGAATGGCTATGTGACCATCGGCAGCAAAACGGTTCCTACCAAGCAAATAGAGAGCGTACAAATTCAATTGGTAATCCCTTGGGCTGATTTGGAAGTCCCAAATACGGTTGCCCCCAATGCAACGATGTTTACCCAATGCTTCCTGACCCTGGACGGCGAGCAGATGCTCCAGACCGATTGGATTCCGTTCTAGAAGCATTCTGTCTCTGCCTACGTTGCTCAAGACCGAACAAGCTGACCGATGCAACCCGGCCCCAGCCCCATAGAATGTCGTGAACCCGGCAGTTTGAGACGTAGTCATGCGCATCGAACCTTTCGTTATCAACATCCCCGAACACGCCCTCGAAGACCTGCGACACCGCCTGAAGCACACCCGGCTACCAGAACCGCTGGCCGGGCAAGGTTGGCGCGAAGGCATGGACATGGAGGTGCTGCGGGAACTGCTTGCCTATTGGTCGGACACGTTCGATTGGCGCGCTCAGGAAGCAGCGTTGAATCGCTTGCCGCAATTTGTCGCCGACATCGGTGGGCAAAGGGTGCACTTCATTCATCAACGTGGCGTCGGGCCGAGTCCGAGACCGTTGATCCTGACCCACGGCTGGCCCGGCTCCTTCATCGAGATGCAACGTATCATCCCGCTGCTGACGGACCCGGCCCGCCATGGCGGCGATCCTGCGGACGCCTTCGATGTGGTGGTGCCGTCGCTGCCCGGCTACACCTTTTCCGCACCGTCCCAACGATCCGGCATGGGCCCCTATGAAGTGGCGGGCTTGTGGAGTGAGTTGATGAGCGGGCTGGGTTACGAGCGGTTCGGCGCCCAGGGTGGGGACATTGGCGCGGGTGTGTCGACCTGGCTTGGCGTGCGGTTTCCCGAGCGAGTCACGGGTATTCACCTCAATTACATCCCGGGCTCCTATCGCCCTCCACTTGGCGAAAACGAGCCAGCGCTGACCGAGGCAGAAACGGCCTTCCTGCAACGCGCGGCGGCATTTGCCGATGCCGAAGGCGCCTATGGGCACATTCAGCGAACCAAACCCCAGAGCCTGGCGGTGGGCCTGAATGACTCACCTGCAGGGCTATTGGCGTGGATGGGGGAAAAGATCCTGTCCTGGTGTGATGACAGCCCCGCTATTGACCGAGAATGGTTACTGACCAATGTGACGCTGTACTGGCTGACGCACTGTATCGGCTCGTCGTTTCGCCAATACGTGGAGGGCAGCAAGCGGCCGTTGCAGTTCAACAGCGGCGAACGTTTGAAGCCGCCGGTTGGGGTGGCGCTGTTTCCTAGGGAATTGCCCATGCCACCAAGGAGCTGGGTGGAGCGTTGCTGCGAGGTGAAGCGCTGGACCGAGATGCCTCGGGGTGGTCACTTTGCTGCGTTGGAACAGCCGGAGTTGTTGGCGGAGGATATCAGGGCGTTTTTTCGGGATTACCGCTGAATCTCGCCATAGAGATCAGGTGCAGGATGTGTCTAGCATGATATGGCGCTGAGCCAATGTGGGAGCGAGCTTGCTCGCGATGGCGGCGGCACAGTCAATATCCTTGCAGGCTGAAATACCGCTTCGCGAGCAAGCTCGCTCCCACAGGAGACTTGAGTCAGCAGGGAAGCGGGTTATAGGGGCGTTTTGTAGCGTGGCCAATAGCGATCCGAAAATCTCGTAGGAATTTACACCCTGTGGCGAGGGAGCTTGCTCCCGCTGGGCTGCGAAGCGGCCCCAAACCGGCCGCCGCGTTTCGCCAGACAGACCGCCGGCACCGGTTTTACGGCGGCTGCGCCACCGAGCGGGAGCAAGCTCCCTCGCCACGGGGGGCGGGGGCGTCCTACAGGCCGGTTGTGGGTACCGGGATCGACTTCTATAGTTGGGTTCGTGGCTGGCTTTGGTCAGTGGCTGGGTTTCGCAGCCCGACAGATACGGTAGCAACCAAGCATCATAAAAGTGACAATGAGCGCCTTTGGCGTTCGACGTCATTTTATGGTGGCTGTGTGTGGGAGATCTTCGGGTCTGCCGGGTTCCTTCGTATCCTCGGTCTGCGAACCCACGCGCAGCTACCACCCATTCGTCTCGCAGCGGATCGAAGTAGCTTTTTCTTGATACGAAGAATGAGTAACTATTGTCATGAATCAACGCGATCAACGCTTCACACCTCACCCAAACCGCCACCACCCACCCCGTCCTGCTGATCGACACCCACGCCCCACTGCCCGAACTCCACGCCTGTGCCAGCGAACGCTTGCACGCCACGCTCGATTACCTGACCTTGGTGGCCTGCAGCAGCCTGCGTGATTCGGCAACGAGCGACATCAACACCATCACCAATGTCGCCCGGATCCTGGTGCAGGATGTGGCGGATGTGTTCGGCGTGATCGAGCGGCGCGGGCTCGAAGGCTGAGCCATTGTGGGAGCGAGCTTGCTCGCGATGGCGGCGGCACAGTCAATAGCCTTGCAGGCTGAAATACCGCTTCGCGAGCAAGCTCGCTCCCACAGGGGAAATGCGTTTAGCCCCGATAATCCCGCAGGAATTTACCTCCCTCACCACGGGGCTCCTAAGCCACACAGGGAGTGCCTAGCCCAGTTGTCGGCGCACGGCCAGTTCCACGCCGCGGATTTCCGCCAGGCCCTTGAGGCGGCCGATCAGTGAGTAGCCGGGATTGCTCTTGCGGTGCTGATCGTCCAGCAGTTGATGCCCATGGTCTGGACGCAGCGGCAAGCGCGGGCCGCCTTCGCGTTCACGTCGGCGCTCTTCAGCCACCAAGGCGCCGATGACCCCGACCATGTCGACGTCGCCGTCCAGGTGATGGGCTTCATGGAAGCTGCGTGGGTCGGTTTCCCGGCGGGTTGAACGCAAGTGAGTGAAGTAGATGAACGGCGCAAAGTGCTTGGCCATCGCCACCAGGTCGTTGTCTTCGCGCACGCCATAGGAACCGGTGCAGAACGTCAGGCCATTGGCCGGGCTTGGCGCGGCATCCAGCAGCCATTGGGCGTCTTCGGCGGTGGACAGGATGCGTGGCAAGCCGAGCAGTGCCCGGGGTGGATCGTCCGGGTGGATTGCCATGCGCACACCCACCGCCTCGGCAACCGGGATCACCGCACGCAGGAAATACCCCAGGTGTTCGCGCAACTTGGCCTCGTCGATGTCGGCGTAGGTGCGCAGCAAGTCACGGAAGTTGTCCAGGCTGTAGTGTTCCTCGGCACCGGGCAAGCCAGCAATCAGGGTATTGACCAGGGTTTCGCGCCGGGCCGGCGTCAGTTGTTCGAAGTAGACCTTGGCCTGCCGGATGTCCTCGGCGCTGTATTCAGCCTGCGCTCCCGGGCGCTGGAGGATGAACAGGTCGAAGGCGGCAAACGCGGTTTGATCGAAACGCAAGGCCCAGCCGCCATCCGCCAGCTCGAAAGACAAATCGGTTCGGGTCCAGTCCAGCACCGGCATGAAGTTGTAGCAGACGATATCGATGCCGCAGCTCGCCAGGTTACGCACGCTTTGCTGGTAGTTGGCGATGTACTCGTCGCGCCGCCCACAGCCGCGCTTGATGTCTTCGTGCACCGGAATGCTTTCCACCACCGACCAGCTCAGGCCGGCCGCTTCGATCAGCTGTTTGCGCGCCGCGATGGCGTCCACCGGCCATACCTGGCCATTGGGAATTTCGTGCAACGCCGTGACGATACCGGTCGCACCGGTCTGGCGGATGTCCGCCAGGGAGATCGGGTCTTTGGGGCCGAACCAGCGCCATGTCTGTTCCATGTTCTTCTCCTTGTGATCAGTTGGGTGCGGTAAACGTGAGTAAAAAGCTGTCGATGCCATCGTGGGCCAGGGCGTCATAGGCGCCTTGCACTGCATCGCGAAACGCCGCGCGAGCCGACAACTCAGCCGGGAAGACTTCATCCAGATCCAGAAACGCCTCCACCAGCGACGGGCCTTCGAATCGTCCCGCAAGATCGGCGAAGGTGGCGCTCAACGGGTCATCGATCACCTGCGCCGACCCGCCGGACAACGGCTGCGTGCAGTAGCGAATCCAGGCGGCGATGCCCAAGGCGGTGCAGGCGATGCCACGTCCCTGATCAAGCAGTCGCTGCGCACCCAGCAACCAGCGTTGCGGCAGCTTCTGCGAACCGTCCATGGCGATCTGGCGCAGGCGATGTTGCAGGCTGTCATTGGCGAACCGCGCCTTGAGATCGTGGGCATAGACCGAAAGATCGATACCCGCAGGCATGTCCAGCGTGGGCGCCGCCTCGTCGGCCATGTAGCGTCCGATCAGGTGCAGCAGGTTCGCGTCACTGACGGCCTCGAACACCGTTTCGTGACCGACCAGCAGTCCCACATAGGCCAGCAACGAATGGCTGCCATTGAGCATGCGCAACTTCATCGTTTCGAACGGGCCCACGTCGTCCACCATCTGCACGCCCTCCACTTCCCAGTCCGGGCGGCCAAGGGGAAAGTGATCCTCGATCACCCACTGGCTGAAACTTTCACAGACCACTGCCGCCGGGTCGTGACAGTCCAGTTGCTCCAGCCGGCGGAAGGACTCGCCGTCCATCGCTGGCACGATGCGGTCGACCATGCAACTGGGAAACGCCACCTGTTGCTCGACCCACTGCGCCAGTGCCTCATCCTGCAACGCCGCCAGCGCGCTGACTGCCTGGCGGGTGCGTTGGCCGTTGTCGGGCATGTTGTCACAGCACAACACTGTGAAGGCCGGGACGCCTGCGGCGCGGCGCCGGCGCAGGGCTTCCAGGACGATCCCGGGGGCCGAGCGCGGCGCTTGCGGATAGGCGAGGTCATGGGCAATCGCCGGGTCTTCGCTGCGCAGTTGCCCCGAAGACGGGCTCAGGCAATACCCCTTTTCAGTTACCGTGAGCGTGACGATCCGCGTCTGCGGCGCGGCCATGCGCTGCAACAACTGCTCCAGGTCGGGACCGCCCTCGCCCACATACAAGGCCTGGCGCAGCACCTCGATCTCGCGCAGCGTCACTTGCTCGCGGTCGCGGTATTCGGCCACATGGTAGCGACCGTCCTGCTCGCGCAATTGCTCGACCAAGGTGCGATTGGAGCGCAGGTTGGCGCTGCACATGCCCCAGTCGCTTTCACCATGGCGATTGAGATGGCGTTGCAGGTAGACCGCCTGGTGCGCGCGATGAAACGCGCCCAGGCCCAGGTGCACGATACCGATCTGCGTTGCACTGCCGGTGCAAGGTACACGTTTCACAACAGGCATCGACTCACTCCTTCTGTTCAGGAACGGCCCAGGGCCGAAACGGGCTGCGGGCTTTGTGCCGCCGCGCTGCCGGTATCCGTCACCGACAGCGGTTTAACGTAGCGCGCCACACACACGGCACCGATCACGGTCAACAGCCCCGCCAGCAGGAACGCACTGGTGAACGAACCGGTGAACTGCACCAAAAAGCCCGTCAGGGTCGGACCGACAATGCCCGAGGTGTTCGCCAGAAAGTGCATGAAACCACTGACGCCGCCCACCCGCGCCGCCGGAACGGTGTCCTGGATGATCGCCCAATAGATGGCACCGGTGAGGTAAAGGAAGAACACCGCCAAGGCGACGAGAATCACCGCTGGATACAAGGTAGTCACCATCCCGGCACAGGCGATGCAGGCGGCGCAGGCCAGCAGGCAAGTCACCAGCACCACTTTGCGGGAGAACATCATCCGCCCGGTTTTCTTGAACACGAAGTCGGAGATGAAGCCGCCCAGGGCCAGGCCGAGGAAACCCAGGACCCAGGGAATGACCGTGGCGATGCTCATGTCCTTGACGTTCAAGCCGTGGGCCATGGTCAGGTAGCTGGGGAACCAGGTCAGGAAGAAGAACAAGGTGTAGTTATAGGAAAAGAACGCCAGGGAGGTGAACAGCACCGTCGGCTGCTTGAGGTAGAACCGCAAAGGGAACACCTGTTGTGCCGCCAGCTCGCCCTGCCCCTCGGCTCGGAGAATATCCTCGGCGCCCTCGCCTTCGGGCCGTTCCTTGACGAACTTGAACCACACCGCCGCCCAGACCAGGCCGATCAGCATGATGATAAGAAACGAGATCTTCCAGCCGTAGGTGACGGCGATAAAGCCCACCACCGGACCGGAAATCGCCCCACCCAGCGGCGTACCGGACATGGATGCGCCAAGCGCCCGCGCCCTGCGCTTGGGGGTGTACCAGTTGTTCACCATCTTGCTGGTGGTGACGCTCAGCGGTCCTTCGCCCATGCCGAACAGGATGCGGATGAGCACCAGCGAAGCGAAGCCCACCGTCAGCACCGTGAGGCCGCTGAACAATGACCACAAGACCATGGCCAGCAGCAAGGTGGTCTTGGCGCCGTAACGGTCGGCGGCCCAGCCACCGATGAAGTTGAAGGCCGCATAGCCGACGAAAAAACTGCTGAAGATCATGCCCATCTCACCCGTACTCAGACCGTAGTCCTTCTGGATGAAAGGTGCCGCCACAGACAATGCCGACCGGTCGAGGTAATTGATGACCCCGGCCAGGAACAGCATGATGATGATTAAGCTACGTCCTTGACCAAACATGGTGGAACCTCCCGCTTGTTGTGTTTATTCGGTGAGGGTGCCCATGACAGGCACGGTGAAACCGGTGGTGCCGACGGCTCAGTGATGGGCGTTCGTCAGCTCCACCAGCACTTTTCGGGTTTGCTCGGGGTGCTTTTCGATCAGGTCGATGGCGCCGGGCATTTCGTCGAAGGTGACGCGATGACTGATCAGGTCCTGGACTTGCAACTTGCCGCTGGCGATCAATTCGATCACCCGGGGGAACTTGCGGTTGTTGAGCCGCGACCCCACCAGGGTCAGTTCCTTCTTGATCATTTCCAGCTGCACCAGATCACTGGGCGTGGCATTGAAGCCCAGCAACCCGATACGCCCGGCCGGCGAGGCCAGGCGCACCATCTGCGGCATCAGTGCCGGAATGCAGGCGGCATCGACAATCAACGGCACGCCCTCGCCTTGGGTCAGCTCGCGCATGACGGCTTCGACATCCACTTGCTGGCCGTTGAGGGTCCGGCTGGCGCCCAGCGCCCGTGCCGTCTCCAGGCGGCTGTCGATGACATCGGTGACGGTAATGTCGGTCAATCCCAACGCCCGGGCCATTTGCACCAGGGTCAGGCCTATCACTCCGGCGCCGTAGATCAACACGCTGTCGCCAGGGTGCGGCTGCATGCGATCGAGTACGTTCAGGGCAATGGAATAAGGCTCGACCAGGGCGCCGTGGCTGAGGGACATCGCATCGGGCAGGCGGTGGGCGTTTTCGGCCGGTACGCAGACCTGCTCGCTGAAGCCTCCGTCGCGGTGCACGCCGATCACTTGCAGCCGCGTGCAGACATTGGGGCGGCCAATGCGGCAGGGATAACAGGTGCCGCAACTGATCACCGGATCGATGCACACCCGGTCGCCCACCTGCAGGTGCTCGACGCCTTCACCGACTTGCCGGATCACCCCGGAGAACTCATGGCCGGTGACACGGGGAAAACGCACGAATGCGTTCTGCCCATGAATGATGTGCATGTCCGAGCCGCAGATGCCGGCATACGCCACATCGACCTGGACCTCGCCGTGGGCGACTTGGGGTTGGTCGACCTGGGCCAGCCCGAACTCGAAGGGTGCTCTTACCTGGAACGCTTTCATCAGTCACTCCTGACGGGGCGTTCGCCCCGTTTGCTCAAAGGGTTGAAGCCGCTTCACCAATGCCAGAGCGTGCCGTCTTCGAGACGGTTGACCGGCAGGCTGGCACGCTTGTAGGGGTACTGGCGGGCAAGGTCTTCATCGATGTCGACGCCATGCCCTGGGGTTTCGCCCGGTGTGAAGTGGCCGTCCTCGAAGCGGTAGGCATGGGGGAAGACTTCATCGATGCGGTCTTCGTGAGGCATGTGTTCCTGGATGCCGAAGTTGGGCACCCACGTATCGAAATGCAGGGCCGCGCCCATGCACACCGGCGACAGGTCGGTGGCGCCGTGAAAGCCCGTGCGCACCTGGAACAGCGCGGCGAAATCGGCAATGCGCCGCACATGGGTAATGCCGCCGGCATGCACCAGCGTCGTGCGGATGTAATCGATCAACTGTTCCTGGATCAACTCGCGGCAGTCATGGATGGAGTTGAACACCTCGCCCACGGCCAACGGCGTGGTGGTGTGCTGGCGAATCAGGCGGAAGCTCTGCTGGTTCTCGGCCGGCGTGCAGTCTTCCAGCCAGAACAGGTTGTACGGTTCCACGGCCTTGCCCAGGCGCCCGGCTTCGATGGGCGTCAGGCGGTGGTGCACGTCGTGGAGGATATGCAGGTCATCACCAAAACGTTCGCGCACGGCGGCGAACAGCTTGGGGACGTGGTTGAGGTATTTGGCGGTGTCCCAGACGTGTTCGGCGGGTAGGTCGCTGTCGGCCGGTTCATAGCGCTCGCCGCTGCGCTTGGCGACACCGTAGGTGGTGGCAATGCCGGGCACGCCGCATTGCACACGCACGGCTTTATAGCCCAGCTCGACGTGACGGGCGACTTCGTCCAGGCACCCTTCGATGTCCTTGCCGGTGGCATGCCCATAGACCATCACCCGCTCGCGGCTCTTGCCGCCGAGCAATTGGTACAAGGGCATGTTCGCGGCCTTGGCCTTGATGTCCCAGAGCGCCACATCGACGGCGGCGATGGCCGTCATGGTCACCGGTCCCCGACGCCAGTACGCACCGCGATACAGGTATTGCCAGATGTCCTCGATGCGGTGGGCATCGCGGCCGATCAGCGCGGGCAGGACGTGTTCCTCCAGATAGGCGACGACCGCCAGTTCGCGGCCATTCAAGGTTGCATCGCCGATGCCGTAGAGGCCTTCATCGGTGACGATTTTCAACGTGACCAGGTTGCGCCCCGGGCAGGTGACGATGACGCGCGCTTCAACGATTTTCATAAAATCAGACCTGTGCAACAGAAGGAAGTGAGGATGCGCCCATGTCCGGCATGGCCGCCTGGGCAATCAGTGCGCCCCGGTATCGAACGACCTGGGCCGCCAGGCGATGCCCCCAGCGGGCGGCCTGCTGTGGATCGCCGCCGCGCAGGCGACAGGCCAGGTAGGCGGCACTGAACGAATCACCGGCAGCGGTTGTGTCGACGACATCGGAAACGGTTTGCGCGGGCACCTCGAAACGCCCTGTCGGACATTGGATCAAGCAACTGGCGGCGCCACGCTTGAGGGCGACTTCGCGTACGCCCGCCTGGGCGTAGGCACTGAACAAGGCGTCCGGGTCGCGATAGCCGAACAGGCTCGCGTCATCTTCCCAGGTGACCAGCGCCAGGTCGGTCAGGTGCAACAGGTCGCGGTAGGCCTGCCGGGCCGATTCAGGATCGGGCCAGAGGTGGGGGCGGTAATTGTTGTCGAAGACGATGCGCGTGCCCGCGCCACGAGCCCTGGGCAGGGCCCGGATCAAGCGTTGGCGCCCTTCCGGTGTGAGGATCGCCAGGCTGATGCCGCTCAGGTAGACGTAATCGTAATCGGCCAGTGCAGCGAGCATGGCGTCGGCCTCGGGGCCCTCGAACA
Source organism: Pseudomonas sp. NFACC14 (assembly GCF_900106885.1). NCBI lineage: Bacteria > Pseudomonadati > Pseudomonadota > Gammaproteobacteria > Pseudomonadales > Pseudomonadaceae > Pseudomonas > Pseudomonas sp. NFACC14. The sequence goes on along the minus strand of NZ_FNOA01000025.1, from coordinate 1,382 downwards.
TGCGCCGCGCCGCCGCTTCCCCGCGCCAGTAGAGGAAGCGCCGCTCGCCGTGGGGGTCGGTCTGGATGAAATACAGCCCCGGCAGCGCGCCTTCGATCACGCGGACATGAGCATCACCGATCCCCTCGTCCAGCCAGGACCGGCGCATGGCGACGCTGAACGCATCGCTGCCCACGGCCGTCATGTAGTCCACGGCCACTGCGCCATGGGGATTCAATCGGGCCAGGTAGACCGCGGTGTTGAGCGTATCGCCACCGAAGGTCTGCGTGATCGCGGCACCCGGCTCACCGCGCATCTCGATCATGCACTCCCCCACCAACGCCACTTTCAGCGGGCGGGCGAAGCGGGCCTGCGGGCCATGGTTGAGCGATAAATCCATCATCAACGCGCCTTTCTTGTTTTTAAAACGGCGTTTCATTTTTATCTCAAGGCCCGAGTCTAGTCAGATTTCCGGCCTCGTCAAGCAAAAATGAAACAGCGTTTTGTTCTGCTTGCGTATATCCTTGGGTTTTACTTTCACGTTGGAGCCTTCATGGACAACAGCGTCATTCCCAACAACGATCTGGTGTCGGCGGTGGGCCGGACCATGGCCGTGCTCGAGGCATTGGCCGAACATCCGGAAGAAAGCGGCGTGTCGGAAATCGCCACCAAACTGGACATGTCCAAGGCCACGGTTTATCGCTTCCTGCAGTCGCTCAAGGCCCGTGGGTATGTGGTGCAGGACGCCGAGGATCGCTATCGCCTCAGCGTCCGGCTGTTCGAACTGGGCGCCCAGGCCCTGCCCCACCTGGACATCGTCCGGGAAGCGGAGCCCGGGATGCGCAGGATCAACGAGCTGACCGGCGAGACCGTCCACCTGGGGATTCTCGACGAAGGCAGCATCGTCTACGTGCACAAGATCGACTCCAAGTACAACCTGCGCATGTACTCGCGGATCGGCCGACGGGCACCGTTGTACTGCACCGGCATCGGCAAGGTGCTGATGGCCTGGCTCGAAGAAGACGAGTTGCTCGCCCACCTGGCCCAGGAAAGCTTCGAGCGTCGCACGGCCAATACCCTGACCAGCGCCGAGGCGTATCTGCAGGAACTGGAGACCGTTCGCCAGCAAGGCTATGCCGAGGACCATGAAGAGTTCGAAGACAACATGCGTTGCCTGGCGGCACCGATCCGCGACCGTTTTGGCCATGTGATCGGCGGGATGAGTGTTTCATTCCCGTGCTTTCGCTTCAGGGAAGAGTTGAAGCAGGACTACGTCAAGCAACTGATGCACGCCACCCAGCAGATCTCAAGCCAGTTGGGCTGGCGTACACGTTAATCGCAAGAGCCGTGGACGAACCTGTGGGAGCGAGCCAGCTCGCGATGACGTCAACACATCCCACATC
>NZ_FNOA01000003.1:403507-425966 GCF_900106885.1 Pseudomonas sp. NFACC14 | reverse complement strand
GTGCCGTCGTCATCGCGAGCAAGCTCGCTCCCACAGTTGTTTTGGTGTGACTGCAGATTTTGCATCCATCCCCAATCCCCTGTGGGAGCGAGCTTGCTCGCGATAGCGGAGTGCCAGGCAACTTATTTGGCGATTGATACACCGCTTTCGCGAGCAAGCCCGCTCCTACAATGTTTTCAGGCTGGTGGGGATTTTGGGGGGCAGCATGCGTGTCGGTGGTTGGCCGTTGGCGTTGTGTTGGTAGATCTTCGTGGGCTGGCCCTGTTCATTGAAGAACACCTGGCCAATGCCGGCGCTGTTCCACAGCCGTTCGCCCGCTTCGGCGTGTTCCGGGGTGTGGGGGACGATGCGCATGCTGCGGCGCTTGGTGAACCAGTTCAGGGGCGAGCGCGGGGAGTAGAGCCAACGGTTCAGGCGGTCGAACCATTCCAGTAGCACGGGCGGGAATTCATTCTTGATGCCGCTGCTGGTGATCTGCCAGATACGCGGGCCGCCCTTGCGGTGTGGGATCAGCACCTCGTAGACGAAGGAATAATGCACATCCCCTGACAGCACCACGTAATTACCCGGTGTACGCGAGTGTCGGAAAATGTTCAGGATCACCTGCGCCGCGCCGCGATGGGCCATCCAGTTTTCCGCGTCCACCAGCAACGGATAACCGCACCAACTGAACACCCGCTGCACGGTCTCGATCAGCTTTACGCCGAAGATCGGTGCCGGTGAGACGATGATGGCCGAGGGGTGATCCAACAATTCTTGCTGCAACTCGCTCAGGGCTTCCCAATCCAGCAGGCCGGAAGGTTGCTTGAGGTTGTTCTCGCTGCGCCAGCGACGGGTGCGGGTGTCGAGCACCACCAGGGCCGGCGTGCTCGGCAGTACGTAATGCCACTGCTGGAAACCCAGCAGGGTGTCGATCAATTGGTCCTGTGGTTCGCTGTCGAGGTAGCGATCTCGGGCGGTGTCGCTCAAGGCCAGGGTTTGCGGGAGCACGTCCGCAAAGGCATCCGGGTTGTTACCCCAGCCTTGGCAGAGCATGTAGGCGATCAAGGCGTTGCCGATGATGCGCTTGGAGAACGGATGGCCGTAGGCTGTTTCCTCCCACTGCGCGGACAGATTCCAGTCATCGGTAATGTCGTGGTCGTCGAAAATCATCAGGCATGACAAGTGCGCAAATACCCGCGCCACGCCGTCCAGCCCGGTCTTGAACGCGTCGATGCGTCGCTGCTCCAGGTCGTAGCGCTGGCGCCGCTCGACGGTCAGTTCGGGGGGCTGCACAGTGATCAGTGTCCAGGGCACCGGCGACCACACCAGCAGATACATCGCCATCACCTCGGCGAAGGTCACCAGGTGATTGTCGGCGCTGCTGCTGGTGAAGATCGGCTTGCGCGCCCCGCCGAAAAAGCGCTCGCGCAGGGTTTCGTTGCTCTCCAGTGCCGGCAGCAAATCGGCGCGATGGTAATAACTGGCCGGGTGTCGGTAGAGCTTGGCGCTGTCTTCCACGACGGCGCCGTCCAGGCATTCCTCGAACAGCCCCAAGCGTTCGATCAGCCCGTGAATCGCCCGCAGCATGGGCCCGGCGACGTCGTCGGCATAGACCTGGTCACCACTCATCATCAACAGTGCCGGGCGTTGCGCCGGGTCTTGCGCGAGCAGACGGTCGACGCAGAGCAGGCCGTCGTTGGCCGGGTAGTGGGGTTTGCGGCAGGAACCGTGGACCAATTGCTCGATACGCGAATGCAGCAGGAAGTTCGGGCACTGAGCACCGTCATACAACAGATGCGGCGCCCACTCGGCGATGGGCGCACCGTCCACCAGCAGGTCGTAGTCAATCGCCACGTCCTGGGGCAGGGGGGCGTCGAGCGTCACATCGATCAAGTGCACAAACGCCCGCTGCCCCACCGGCACCACGGTGCAACGTGATGCATCGAGTGCCAGGTCGCCGACACCGTCAATGCGCAGCGTCAACGCCAACGCTCGTGTGCCCACCAGCCACATCACCAGGCGCGCAGGCTCCAGCCGCCGCAAGAGCGGGCCGACCAGGACAGGGGGCAGGGCAAGGGTGATATCGGGGGTGGACGACAGCATCAGCGGAAAAAGCTCTGTTCAGGGAGAGGCGGGGATCATAACGCAATGTGCTGTGCGGCTGGGGATAGGGTGGCGGGCACTGTTGTGGCGAGGGAGCAAGCTCCCGCCACGGGAAAGTGTCAAGCCTGGCGATGTCACTGGGCGCTGTTGGAGGCCTCGGCCGCCTTGATCAGGTCCGGACCGATCTCTTTCTCGAACTTCGCCCATACCGGTTTCATTCGTTCGCGCCAGACACTGCGCTCTTGCGGTGTGAGGGTGATGATCTCGGTGGTCTTGGCGTCCAGGACGTGCTGCTTGTCCTGTTGGTTGAAGCGTTCCGCTTCCTGGTTGGTATGGGCAGTGGATTCGACCACGATCTTCTCCAGCTCGCTGCGGATATCCGGCGGCAGGCCGTTCCAGAAGTCCGACGTGGTGATCAACATGTAGTCGAGTATGCCGTGGTTGGATTCGGTGACGTATTGCTGCACCTCATTGAGCTTCTGGTTGTAGAAGTTCGAATAGGTGTTTTCCGTGCCGTTGACCAGGCCGGTACGCAGCCCCTGGTACACCACCGAGAAAATCATCGGTTTGGCCTTGGCATCCACCGCCTTGAACTGCTCCTCCAGCACCGCGGAGGTCTGTATCCGGAACGTCAGGCCACGGGCATCCTCAGGGGTACGCAATGGCTTGTTGGCCGACAGCTGCTTCATGCCGTTGTGCCAATAGGCCAGGCCGGTGACGTTCTTGCTTTCCATGGACTTGAGCAGTTTCTGGCCCTCGGGGCTTTGCTGGAAACGGTCTACTGCGGCGATGTCGTCGAATAGAAAGGGTAAGTCGAACAGCTGCACGGTCTTGGTGTACTGATCGAACTTGGCCAGTGACCGCGCAATGATCTGCACCTCTCCCAGAAGCAGGGCTTCCATCTCCTTGTCATCGCCGTACAGCGTGGAGTTGGGGTAGACCTCGACCTTCACCTTGCCCGGCAGTCGCTCTTCCGCCAGCTTCTTGAACATCAGCGCGCCCTGGCCCTTGGGCGTTTGGTCGCCTACCACGTGGGAGAACTTGATGACGATCGGCTCAGCCGCCATGACCGTGCCCCACACGCCGAAAGCCAGAGTGCAGGCGAACGCTTTCCATACAGGTTTGAGCATTGCGAAATTCCCTTTGCCTTTACATTCATCGTACGGGCCTCTTCGGAACCCGACGTACAGCGGACAACGTCAAGTCTAGGAGAAAAATCATCCTCCGCTGGATGACGTGTTCCGTCGGGCAAACCATCGGGCTTCTGCGGGGTGGGAGCGGGTGTTCACTGGTCCTGCACCCATCACAGCCGCCCCCCCCCTGTGGGAGCGAGCTTGCTCGCGATGATGGCGGCGCCTCCAACATCATTGGCCCAGGCACGCCGCTATCGCGAGCAAGCTCGCTCCCACAATTTTTATTCTCCCGCCTCGGTTTCCAGTCCTCCCGCCATCGTGGCCCTCCCGGGGCGAGTCGTATTGTTTTTGTTGTGTGGTATGACGACATTCTAAATTTTCCTCTGGGAGAATAATCCAATTTCTCTAGCTAGCCCCAGTATTTCGTAATTTTTATTGATTTTGTGGGTTGACAGCCCGCGTGAAACGTCAGAATAATCCGCTGCGTTGTATGACGACATACAAATAAACAATAACAACAGGGTGCACCCTTCTATGAGAATCACAGGCGTTCACGTCGAAGTCTTTTCCACCCCTTCGCGCCGTGCCCAGGACAGCGCCGGTCACGCCCATCCGGGTGATGAGGTCATGATCAAGATGGCCTTGCTGCGAATCGGCTGCGACGATGGCAGCGAGGGTTATGCCTTTGGCCCGCCTGAGTTGATTCGTCCGCACATCATCGAATCCTTCGTGCGCAAAGTGCTGGTGGGCCGCGATCCGATGGACCGTGAAAGCATCTGGCAAGACCTGGCGCACTGGCAGCGCGGCAGCGCCGGGCAGTTCACCGACCGGGCGCTGGCGCTGGTGGAGCAGGCGTTGTGGGATCTGGCCGGGCGCAAGCTCAAGTTGCCGGTGCATAAGCTGATTGGCGGTTATCGCGACAAGGTCCCGGCGTATGGCTCGACGATGTGCGGCGACGATTTGCCGGGCGGGTTGTCGACGCCGGACGAGTACGGCCAATTTGCCGAGAAACTGGTGCAGCGCGGCTACAAGGCCATCAAGTTGCACACCTGGATGCCGCCGATATCCTTCGCCCCGAATCCACAAATGGACATCCAGGCCTGCGCCGCCGTGCGTGAGGCGGTGGGGCCCGACATCGCGCTGATGCTCGACGGTTACCACTGGTACAGCCGCATGGATGCGCTGACCATTGGCAAGGCCCTGCAAAAGCTGAATTTCGCCTGGTTCGAAGAGCCGATGATGGAAGATTCCGCAGAGTCCTATGCCTGGCTGGCCGCCAACCTGGACATCCCGGTGTTAGGCCCGGAGAGCATCGCCGGCAAGTTCCACAGCCGCGCCAGTTGGGTCACCCAGAAGTCCTGTGACATCCTGCGCGCCGGCGTGGCCGGGGTCGGGGGTATCGGGCCGTGCCTGAAGGTGGCGCACCTGGCCGAGTCGTTCGGCATGGATTGCGAGGTCCACGGCAATGGCGCGGCGAACCTGGCGGTGGTCGGGGCGATCAGCAACTGCCGCTGGTACGAGCGCGGCCTGCTGCACCCGTTCCTCGACTATGAAGACGTCCCGGCGCACCTCAACAGTATCGTCGACCCCATGGACGCCGACGGTTTTGTCCACCTGTCCGACCGGCCGGGGTTGGGCGAGGACATCAACTTCGCGTATATCGAGGCCAACACCTTGTCCCGACATTGATCCTGTTCCACGCCTGAGGTCGATGGCTGCCCGGGCGACAAGTCTTTATAAATATAAGAAAGGACTGAACCATGAATCTCTGGCCCAAGCGCCTGACCCGGCTGCTGTGTGTCACCGTGGCCCTGTGCGCAGTGCAGGTGCCCGTCAGCCTGGCCCAAGGCGAAACGCCCCCCGACCAATTGGTGGTGGGCATGAGCATGATCAACCTGCTGTCCCTGGACCCTGCCGCGGCGACGGGGCTGGAGGTCGCCGAGGTAAACGCCAACGTCTACGACATGCTCCTGGAGCAGGACGCGGCGCAGCCGGACACGCTGATTCCGGCCCTGGCGAAAACCTGGGACGTCAGCCCCGACCGCATGCGCCTGACCTTCCAATTGCGCGACGACGTGCGTTTTCACTCCGGTGCACCGCTCACCGCCCAAGACGTCGCCTGGTCGTTGCAGCGCGTCGTCACCCTCAACCGCGCCCTGGCTTCCACCTGGAAAGCCTACGGTTTCACCGCCGACAACGTCGTCCAACTGATGCGTGCCGAAGGGCCGCACACCTTTGTCATGGAGTTGCCACGCGTCACTGACCCGATGCTGGTGCTCAACACCCTGGCCACCTCTCCCAGTGCCTTTATCATCGATCGCTCGGTCGCCTTGCAACATCAAGTCGGTGACGATCAGGGGGCGGCGTGGCTGGCGACGCATACGGCCGGCTCCGGTGCGTTCAAGCTCGACATCTGGCGGGCCAACGACGTGATCCTGATGAGTCGCAATGACGACTATTGGCGCGGCGCGGCGAAGTTGCGCCGGGTGATCATGCGCAACATGACCGAGTCCCAGGCCCTGCGGCTGATGGTCGAGCGCGGTGACCTGGACGTCGCCCGCGGCATGGCCGCCACCGACATCAAGGCGTTGGGCAAGGTCGATGAAGTGCGCATCCAGAGCATTGCCCGCGGCACGCTGTACTACGTGGCGATGAGCATGCAGCAACCATTGTTCCAAGACATCCGCGTACGCCAGGCCATCCGCCTGCTGATCGACTACCAGGGCATCAACGACGTGGTCATGCCGCACTACGGCGTGATCAACCAGCGGCCCTTGCAGTTGGGGCTGCCGGCACGCCTGGACGATCCGGGCTATCGCCTGGACGTGGCCGAAGCCAAGCGCCTGTTGGCGGCGGCCGGGCATGCCGAAGGCTTCAAGGTGACCATCCGTTCACTGACCGATCCGCCGTTCATCAACATCGCCACCAGCCTGCAAGCGACGCTGGCCCAGGCGGGGATCCAGGCGACGATCATCACTGGCACCGGCAACCAGATCTATGGCGCGATGCGCGACCGCCAGTTCGACATCCTCGTCGGTCGTGGCGGCGGTGGCGCGGAGCGGCATCCGCATTCGAGCCTGCGGGCCCTGGTGTACAACCCGGACAACCGCACCGAAGCCAAGTTGAGCAACTTCCAGGGCTGGCGCACCTCGTTCTTCGACCCGCAGCTCAATCAACTGATCGAGCAAGCCGAGCGCGAACGTGACCCCGAGCGCCAGCGCGAAATCTATGGGCAGATCCAGACTCTCTACGACCAACAGGCCGGGGCGATCATGCCGGTCTCACAGATGGTGGACGAAGTGGTGATCCACGCGGATGTGCGCAACTACATCGGCCACACCGCCGCCACCACGCGCCTTCGGGACGTCTACAAGCAGCGCTGAAATCGACGGCCGCACGGCCAAGGCAGGAATGAACATGTCGACTGCATCCTTTTCAATCTGGACCACCCGGGCCGCTTCGGCGACCCGGCGCGGCGGCTCGGTGGCGGTGACGCTGCTGGGGTTGCTGCTACTGACCTTCTTCATCGGTAGGGTCATGCCCCTGGACCCGGTGCTGGCCATCGTCGGCCCGGACGCCGACGCTTCGGCCTACGCCCAGGTGTACCAGGAGCTGGGCCTGGACAAGCCGTTGTGGACCCAGTTCGCGATCTACCTGGGCGACCTGCTCCGCGGTGATTTCGGCATGGCCTTGTTGACCGGCAACCCGGTCATTACCGACATCGCCCGGGTCTTCCCGGCGACGTTGGAACTGGCGACCCTGGCCATCCTGTTCGGCGTGCTGGCGGGCTTGCCGCTGGGCGTCTACGCGGCGACGCATCAGGGCAGTGCCGGTGACCATGTCGCGCGGCTGATCACCCTGTTCGGTTATTCCACGCCGATTTTCTGGATCGGCATGATGGCCTTCCTGGTGTTCTACGCCTGGCTGGGTTGGGCTGGCGGCGTCGGGCGGATCGGCCTGGCCTATGACGGGCTGATCCCGAAACACACAGGATTGTTGTTGATCGATACCGCCTGGTCCGGCGACTGGGAGGCCTTTCGCAGCGCGCTGCGGCACATTCTGTTGCCGGCGGTGATCCTCAGTTTCAACTCGGTCGCCTACATCAGCCGCATGACTCGCAGCTTCATGCTCGAGCAACTGTCCCAGGAGTACATCATCACCGCCCGGGTCAAGGGCTTGTCCCAGCGCCGCATCGTCTGGGGCCATGCCTTCGGCAACATTCGCGTGCAGTTGCTGACCATCGTCGCGCTGGCTTATGGCGGCCTGCTGGAAGGTGCGGTGCTGATCGAAACCGTGTTCGCCTGGCCGGGCTTCGGCCAGTACCTGACCAGCAGTTTGCTGCTCGGCGACATGAACGCGGTGATGGCCTGCGTCCTGCTGATCGGCCTCATCTTCGTGACGCTGAACCTGATCAGCGATGCGCTGTACAAGATCTTCGACCCGAGGACTCGCTCATGAACCTGCCCCTTGCTTCCAGCGCAGCCGGCAGTACCGCGCTGCCCGCTTCGAGTACGGCAGCGCTGGTCGCCAGCACCGTGCGCCTGCTGCGTTTTTTGCTGCGCAACCCGATGACCTTCGCCGGCCTGATCGTCGTCGCGACCCTGATGCTGGTCGCGGTCTTCGCCCCCTGGATCGCCGGCCACGATCCGCTACTGCAGAACCTCGCCGGGGCCTTGCAGGCACCCAGCAGCGTGCACTGGTTCGGCACCGACGAATACGGTCGCGATGTCTTCGCCCGGCTGGTGTATGGCTCGCGCATCACCTTGTACATCGTCTTGCTGGTGACCGTGATCGTCGGCCCCATCGGCCTGTTGGTCGGCACGGTTTCCGGCTACTTCGGCGGTTGGGTCGACAGCCTGTTCATGCGCATCACCGACATCTTCATCTCGTTCCCCAGCCTGGTCCTGGCGCTGGCGTTCATCGCCGCCCTCGGCCCGGGATTGGAGCATGCGGTCATCGCCATCGCACTCACGGCCTGGCCGCCGATTGCGCGTCTGGCGCGGGCCGAAACACTGCCGCTGCGCAACGCTGACTTCGTCGTCGCGGTGCAGCTCCAGGGCGCGTCGAGCACCCGCATCATCCTGCGCCACATCATCCCGATGTGCCTGTCGTCGGTGATTATCCGCCTGACCATGAACATGGCGAGCATCATCCTCACCGCTGCGGCCCTGGGCTTTCTCGGCCTTGGCGCCCAGGCACCGTTGCCGGAGTGGGGCGCGATGATCTCCACCGGGCGGCGCTACATGCTCGAAAGCTGGTGGCTGGTGGCGGCGCCCGGTGCGGCGATCATGCTGGTCAGCCTGGCCTTCAACCTGTTGGGCGACGGCTTGCGCGACGTCCTCGACCCACGCAGCCAATCCTGAGGAACAGCCCATGACTGAGATAAAACTGGCGGTACAGGACTTGTGCGTGGAGTTTCGCCACGCCGGCAAAACCTCACAGGCGGTGCGTGATGTGTCGTTCACGTTGGGGCGAGAAAAACTCGCCATTGTCGGCGAGTCCGGCTCGGGCAAGTCCACCGTCGGCCGCAGCCTTCTGCGCCTGCATCCGCCGACGGCGCGGGTCACCGCCAAGACCTTGCGCTTCGCCGATATCGACCTGTTGGCCGCCAGCGAAAAGCAGATCCAGGCGATTCGCGGCGCGCGCATGTCGATGATCATGCAAGACCCGAAATACTCGCTGAACCCGGTGGTGCGGGTTGGCGAACAAATCGCCGAGGCGTACCTGGCCCATCACAAGGTGCCCCATCGCGAAGCGCGCGAACGGGCCCTGGACATGCTCGCCAAGGTGCACATCCGCGATCCCCGGCGGGTCTACGACCTCTACCCCCACGAGGTCTCGGGCGGCATGGGCCAGCGGATCATGATCGCCATGATGGTGATCACCGATCCCCAGGTGATCATCGCCGACGAACCCACTTCGGCGTTGGACGTGTCGGTGCGCCGGCAGGTGCTCAACGTGCTGGAGGAGTTGGTCAGCGAGCGTGACCTGGGGCTGATCTTCATCAGTCACGACCTGAACCTGGTGCGGCATTTCTGTGACCGCGTGCTGGTGATGTACGCCGGCCGCGTGGTCGAGTCGATTGCCGCCGCCGACCTGGATCACGCCACCCACCCCTATACCCAAGGCCTGTTGGCCGCGTTGCCGAGCCTGGACCATCCGCGTGCCACGCTGCCGGTGTTGCAGCGTGACCCACTCTGGTTGAACGCTTGAGGAGCCTGTCATGAGCATGATTGAAATCGCCGGCCTGAACCTCAGTTTCGGCACCGGCGCGGCATTGAACGCGGTATTGCACGACGTCGATTTGAGCGTCGCCGAAGGCGAGGCATTCGGCCTGGTGGGGGAGTCCGGTTCGGGCAAGACCACCGTGCTGCGCTGCCTGGCCGGGCAGTACCAGCATTGGAGCGGACAACTGCGGGTCGCCGGCCAGGCCGTGACGCGCAACCTGCCGCTGAACCACTACCGCACGGTGCAGATGGTGTTCCAGGACCCGTATGCCTCGTTGCATCCGCGCTACACCATCGACGCCGCGTTGCAGGAACCGCTGCGCATCCATGGCATCGATGGGCGGGGGCAGAAGGTCAGCGAGATCCTGCGCAAGGTCGGCTTGAACGACAGTTTTCGCTTCCGTTATCCGCACCAGTTGTCCGGTGGTCAGCGCCAGCGGGTGGCGATCGCCCGTGCATTGATCCTGCGGCCCCGGGTGCTGTTGCTGGACGAGCCGACCTCGGCACTGGACGTCTCGGTGCAGGCGGAAATCCTCAACCTGCTGGCCGACTTGCGTCGCCAGGAAGGGTTGACCTACCTGATGGTCACCCACGATCTGGCGGTGGTGGCGCATTTGTGTGATCGGCTGGCGGTGATGCAGCAGGGCCGGGTGGTGGAGACGCTCGACAGCCATCTGCTGGCGAGCGATGGCGCCACCCATGCGTACACCCGCTTGCTGGTGCAAGCCAGTCGGGACATACAGCGAATACCTATCGCTGTTTGAGGTAACTCGTTCGTTGCACGTGTTTTAACCCGTAGAAGACGTTGAACCGCAGATTTCAATGCCGCGCTCGCGCTCGCCTGCGATTTGCCGTTCAACCCAACTAATGACTCAACTAACAAGAATAAAAAACATGAAAAAGACACTCGTCGCGCTGTCCCTCGCTTCCTTGTTCACTTCGGTCGTTGCCATGGCCGATACCGGCTATATCAACGTACGCCACCAGTATGCGGAACAAACCCGCATGCATGCCGACCGCGCCAAGTTTGGCATGCGGCTGGACAACGGCGTGGGGCTGGAAGGGGAACTCAAATACAAGACCGCCGGTGATCGCGAAGACGTTGCCTTCGACAACACCGTCGGCAGCGGCCATGAATTCACCGTCAACTACCAGCACAAGCTCAATGATCGCTGGACGCTGACGCCCTCGTTCGCCATGGAAAGCGACGAGGAATCCACCACCTACAAGCTGGGCATGCGCCTGGGCTACAAGATCACCAAGGAGCTGAGTATCGCCGGACGCTACCGCTACGACTCCTCCAAGCTCGACCGTGACAAGGTCGACCATGACGTGCCGGACAACGGCCAGGACGACCAGAAGATCCATCGCTACGACGTGTACATCAACTACGCGAACCAGGGGCCGTGGGCGTATGAATATCAATTGACGTACTTCGATGCCAACTACATCCGTTATAACGGCGGCACCGACGACTATGAACAGAATGCCGTGGTCAAGTACAAGTGGGACAAACGCTGGGCGCCGTTCTTTGAAGTGGGCGATATCAAAGTCAACTCCGTCGACAGTGATCGCCAACTGCGTCTGCGGGTCGGTATTCAATACAACTTTTTCTAAGTTGTCGAAGCACCGGGGTCAACTTGTGGGAGCGAGCTTGCTCGCGATGGCGGTGTGTCAGCCACATCCATGTTGGCTGATCCGCCGCTATCGCGAGCAAGCTCGCTCCCACAGGGGAGGGCAGGGATTACTCGTTGTAGAACGCCTGGCGCTGTTGCGTTTCACACAGGCGCATGCGGCTGTTGCTCAAGTGCAGGTACATGGCCGCCCGCGCCGCGTCGACATTGCCGCTGGCGATGGCGTCGAAGATCTGCTGGTGTTCGGCGTTGATCCCCTGCAGGTAAGCACTGCGGTCACTTTGCCCGGAATAGGCGGAGTTCATCCGGGTACGCGGGATCAGCTTCGTGCCCAGGTGCTTCATGATATCGATCAGGTAGTAATTGCCGGCGGCCTTGGCGATTTTCAGGTGGAACTGGAAGTCGGCATTGATGGTGGTGCCGGATTTTTCCGGCCCTTGCAGCAATGCGTCCAGCGCCTGGGCCAGTTCGGCCAGGGCTTCGGGGGTTGCGCGTTCGGCGGCCATGCCGGCGGCCTGGACTTCCAGGCTCAGGCGAAACTCCAGCAGGTTGAGCACATCGGACAACGTGGCAATCGTCGCCGGCCCCAAGGTGAAGCCCTCCGGTGCTGGCATGTCGAGGACAAAGGTGCCGACGCCATGGCGCGTCTCCACCAGCCCCGCCGCCTGCAAGCGCGACAGCGCTTCGCGCACCACCGAACGACTGACCCCTTCGGCCTCCATGATATGCACTTCGGTGGGGAGCTTTTCGCCGCACTTGAGGATGCCGTCGCGCATGCGCTGGGCGAAGCGGTCGACCAGGGTTTCGGCGAGGCGGCGTGGCTTGTTCAGTGGAGATAACGCTTGATCCGTCATCGGCTTGCTCTTGGGTGATCAGCGGGCATTATAGTGAGTTTTAGCGCAAGGTCGCGGCTATAATGCCGCGATCGTCTGGCTTTAATGGATAGTGCAATGGACCGTGTCACACCCGATCGACGCCTGAGCATGACTCAACAACTGGTGATCGACCTGACGCAGCAGATACTGGCCGGCGAACTGCCCGCGGGCAGCAAGTTGCCCACCGAACAAGTCATCATCAAGGAACGCGGCGTCAGCCGGACGGTGGTTCGCGAAGCCATGTCGCGGCTCCAGGCCGAAGGGTTGGTGGAAACCCGTCACGGCATCGGCACCTTCGTGGTGGACACCGCCCGCCCAGGGGATTTCCAGGGCAGCAAACACGTCAAGGGCGGGGCCTACGATGCGCTCGCCGTGATCGAACTGCGCCTGAGCCTGGAAGTGGAAGCGGCCGGCATCGCCGCGCAACGGGCCACGCCGGAGCAGTTGCAGGCGATGCGTGAAGCGCTCGACGCGGCGAATGCTTTTGACCCAACGGATGACGAAAGCGCCCGGGTCGATTTCGAATTCCATCTGCAGATCGCCCAGTGCACCGGCAACAGCTTTTTCATCGACGCCATGGCCCATGTGGGCAATACGTTGATCGCCGTGGTGCAACAGGCCGGACCGGCGGTGACGGATGAAAATCGGGCGTTGGTGGTGCGTGAGCGGGAGCAGGTCTACGCGGCGTTGGCGCGGCACGATGCGCAAGCGGCGCGGGCGTCGATGCGGTTGCATTTGATCAATATGCAGCAGCGGGTTCGAGGTGTGGTCGAGTTGACGGCGCAATAACCTCCACCGCAGAACATTGTGGGAGCGAGCTTGCTCGCGATAGCGGTGTGTCAGCCACATCGGTGTTGACTGATCCGCCGCTTTCGCGAGCAAGCTCGCTCCCACAGTTTTTGATCTCGGGTGTCTGCAAATGCTGTGTCCACCACCGCCCCCCTGTGGGAGCGAGCTTGCTCGCGATGACGCCGGCACGGTCAACATCACCGATCCAGACAGGCCGCTTTCGCGAGCAAGCTCGCACAGGGATGAAGCTCAGGGCTCCAGCGCCGGGCCCTTCAACTCGATCTGGTTGCCGTCCGGATCGAAGCAGTAAATCGACCAGCCCTTGCCCTCCGCGCCATAGCGCATCTGCGCTTTCTCAACGGTCAGGCCAGCTGAGGCCAAATGCGCGAGAAGGGCTGGTTCATCAAACGGCTCGATACGCAGGCACAAGTGATCGACGTTGTGCCCCTGCTTTCCCGCTGCCGGACCGCCCTGGCGACCGAGAGGCCCGTCCACGGCAACCAGATCAATCATCGAAACACCGGTGCCCAGATGAAGCATGCCAAGATCGTCCCGGCGCTTCTTCAGCTCGCAACCGAGCACCGATGTGTAGAAAGCGAGGCTGCGCTCGAGGTCCTTTACGCGCAGGACGATGTGGTCGATGCGTTGAATCGTGAAGTTCTTCATACGGGCCTCATGTGCTCAGTGATGGACGCCAGGGTTACTTCACCTTAGCCATTCATGCTGGAATGGCGTTGCAACAACAATCTGTGGGCGCGAGCGTGCTCGCGATGACGCCATTTTAGCCACCACCCATGCCTGGACACGCCACCTCATGATGAAATGGTTCAAGACCCTCACCCGGACGGATGCCATTGCAACACTGGCCTTGATCGTATCCATCGCCTCTGCCTATTTCAGCTACCAGCAATACCAGGACAGCGTCGCCAGCCGTAGAACCCCGATCATCATCCGGGTCGGCGCTGAACACAGCACCGTGTCGTTCTACAAACCCTTCGCCGATTTCCCGTCCGTGCTCTTCAAGCAGCGCTACAAAATCATTCTCACCAACAACAGTTTCAACCCGGAAAGTGTCATCGACTGGCGCATCTGGGAGCGCAGGGAAAATGGCGGCGGGGAGTATGCCGGTATGAAATCCAAGCTCCTCGATTCCACGGGAACACCGATCGCCTTGCCTTTCCTGATCGCCGCGAAAGAAAGCAAAGTGGTCTTCCTGGACATTGGCCAGAAAGTCACGCCAGAGGCGTGGGCGGCGGTGGGCTCAAGTGTGAAGTTTGATAAGGAGATGGACTGGTTCGAGGCAGACCGGATTTTTTCCGATGCGGGCTTTCCGCTGTTCGGGCAGCTCACGCCCGGGGAGAGCTCCAAGTACCAGGACCTGCAAGTCAACCGCTGGCTGGCCGGGCCGGCCTATCAGGAGTTTCAGTTGAACTTCAGCAAGGCCGATGGCTATGAAGTGGCGGCCCAGTTGTCGTTGAATGTCAGTGATGTTTATCCACAGGGCGAGGCGCAGCGGTAGTTCCAATGTCATGCTGAGGCCGCCAGTCAGACGTTAAAACAATATTTACACACGCTATCAGGGCGGCTGATAGCGTGCGGAAAACCTGATTCAATCGAGGCTGAAGGCTTCTTGAATGGTCCTGATCAAACGGTCGCCGTTCACACCTTTGTAAGCTTGGGGATTTGACGCGAGCTCAGCGGGCACTTGATTTAGAAACGCCTTCAAATCGAGCGCCAATCGTTCAGGTAGCTGGGCCATTCCTTCAGTTAGACCGACAGCCAGTACGATCACGTCTCTGAAGTGCTTTTTGATATCGCGACTGTCCACGGCAATGCCTTGTTCAAGCAGCGCCTTCTTGTTAAGCCAGGCATGGGCTTTGAGGGGAACGAGCCGATCAGCACCGATGTGGCTGATATCCTGGGTGTGATCCACGCCGGCCAGGAGAAAGGCGTAGTACTCATCATCAAGAATGATCGCAGACAGGCTGGCGGCTTGCTCCTCAACGGGGACCTTGGTCATTCTGGCCGCTTCTTCATGCTCCAGGCCATCCGGCACTCGGGAAAATAGCTCGACCTGAACGGGAAAGGATTTGTCCTCAGGATTCTGGAAACGATAAAAAACCGGCGAGTCCCCACTGCTGTCACCATTCTGGCGAATTGCATAGCCGCCGTCCTTGATGAACTTCCAGAACTGCCCGACGAACGCACGATCCATATTGGTTTCTGACCTCCCGCCTCAATGGGGTTGCTACGCTGGTACTGCCAAGATTTGGAACCGGCCACCAACGGACCCAAAACCATGAAAAAACAGGATCAGGAAAACCTTCTCCAAACTTTGAAAGCCCGCTTCGAACAAAACCCCCACCGCCACCCAGGTATCCCATGGGCCGATGTCCAGGCCAGGTTGGAAGGCAACCTTAACGTCCTGAAGGCCCTCCAAGCCATGGAAGCCACCGGCGGCGAACCGGACGTGATCGGCCACAATAAAGAGACCGGCGTTGTCACCTTCTGCGATTGCGCCAAAGAAAGCCCAACCGGCCGCAGAAGCCTCTGCTACGACCGCGCGGCCCTGGACGCTCGCAAGGAGAACAAGCCAACGGGCAGCGCGGTTGAAATGGCCGAAGCGATGGGCATCGCCCTGTTGACGGAAGATCAGTACCGAGCGCTGCAGGAGTTGGGGGAATTCGATGCCAAGACTTCCAGCTGGCTGGCGACCCCCCCTGAGCTTCGTGCCCTCGGCGGGGCGATTTTCGGTGACTTTCGTTATGGCCGGGTGTTCGTTTACCACAACGGTGTGCAGTCGTATTACGCGGCGCGAGGGTTTCGCGGGTTGCTGCGGGTTTGAGCCCATTCACTAGAGGGCGCTAAGGAACTGTGGCGAGGGGATAAATCCCCTCGCCACAAATCACGCATGCCATTGAAAAATGGTAGCGAGGCAGTCCGCTGTGTTTTTCTGAGGGCGGCAGAGATCCATCACTCGAAAACCAATCTCTCACACCCTTTGGCCTCAACCATCTGCTCAAACACCGGCAACCGCGCGACAAACTCCGTCTCGAACGCCAGATACCGATCCTGCGCCGCCAAGTAACGAATCTCCGGCTTTACCCGCGCAATATCCTTGGAAGACAGCTTCACCACCTCATGGCTGCGCTGATTCCAAAACCACGCCAAGGTCTGTGTGCCGAACGTATTCGTCCGGTAATTCCACACCCACCAATCCCCATGCCCCCGGGCAACATGAAGCTGCCCATGAAAGGTGCGCAACGTGATGACTTGCTTGGGCTGGGTGACCAGCAAGCGCGTGTCCTGGCGCAGTTCACTGCCGAAACCGTCTAGCGTCGCCTTGGTCTGGGCGCCGGTCATGAAGTTGAAGCGCCACGCCAACAGCACCGTCTCCTGATAACCCGAATGCTCGACGTTCTGCCGCGCGCCTTCGCTGAACAGCAGGATCTCGTCACCCCCCAGGTAAGCCGTTGACGCCCTGAGTCTATAGCCCTCGGCAGGCATCGCCCGGGCGACGATGGCTTGTTGTGGTGAGTCTTGATTCCAGACCCAGCACTTCGGCTCGTTGTGCTGCATGAACAGCAAACGGCGAGGGCCGATGGGCAGGATCGTCAGTTCATCCGCGTCCTCGAAAATCACGTCGCTGCTGTCCGCCGTGATCCGCCAGACCCGCGTCAAATGCTTGGGTTCGTAGATACGTTGACGTTCGAATATCTCCGAGCCCAGCACCACGCAGGGCTGTTCAAACTCCGGCCATTGCACCCCGGCCGGCCCGAACGCCGCGATCTCATCGCCTTGACGAATTTCGTATTGGTAGCGGTCGTCCGCACTGTAATCGCCGCGTATGACCCGACGTTTCCACAGGCTGCGCCGGGCATCGGCATCGATGAGCTGAAGGTCCGCGCCGTCCACGCCATCGGTCCGGTGTTCGAGCATGTCCTGCTCGGCGGGCGGCCATGGGTTGTAATCGATCAGAAAGCACAGCCACTGGTCGTCGTCCTGCTCGGTGATGGCGGCCCAACCGTTGCGGTAGTTGTATTCATGGACATAGGTGGCGCCGGGATAGTCATGGACTTCCTGCAGCCACTTCACCTTGCTGCGCTTGGGTTTGGCCGGCTTGCGTTCGACGGCGGCAGGCTTGGGCGGCTCGATCAAACTCGCCGTGAACCTCGGTTCGCCGTGCTGGCCCTGCCAGTGACGGGCAAAGGCCTCGCGCTGAGTGACCGGGACAATCACCGGCCGATAATCATCGCCGCCGGCATCCAGGTTCCACAAGTCATAACCCTGCCCCCCCAACACCGGCGCCAGTGCCTCGAAACAGACCTCGGGCATCTCGTTGGACAGCTCATCCAACAACGCCTCGAACCCCGGACCGGCAAACACACCGATGTCGGGATAGTAATGCTGCAACAGCCCGAGCAAGTCGCTGCCCGGTGTTTTCCAATCGATATGAACCAACGGATCGAATTGCGATTGCATCACGCCTGTCTTCCCTGTGGTTTCTCTGCGGCCATCTTAGCTGCACACCGCCGACCTTGAGCAAACGAATAAATCCGTGGCGATGGGCACAGTCCACTGTGGGAGCGAGCTTGCTCGCGATAGGGCCGGGTCAGGCAACATCAGTGGCGTCTGGTTTGCCGCCATCGCGAGCAAGCTCGCTCCCACAGTTTTGATCGGGGCGTGCGCAAATGCTGCGTTCGCCACAATTTCCATGTGGGAGCGAGCTTGCTCGCGATAGGGCCGGGTCAGGCAACATCAGTGGCGTCTGGTTTGCCGCCATCGCGAGCAAGCTCGCTCCCACAGTTTTGATCGGGGCGTGCGCAAATGCTGCGTTCGCCACAATTTCCATGTGGGAGCGAGCTTGCTCGCGATAGGGCCGGGTCAGGCAACATCAGTGGCGTCTGGTTTGCCGCCATCGCGAGCAAGCTCGCTCCCACAGTTTTGATCGGGGCGTGCGCAAATGCTGCGTTCGCCACAATTTCCATGTGGGAGCGAGCTTGCTCGCGATAGGGCCGGGCCAGGCAACATCAATGGTGGCTGGTGTACCGCTATCGCGAGCAAGCTCGCTCCCACAGGTATTCCAGTGTCGAGCACCCTCCAGATCAAAAAAAATTCACTCAATCCCCTCAATCAAAAGCCGTGGGTGCTCCAGCAAAGGTATCACCCCGCTTACCGCGGACATGATGGAACGGAGCACTTTGGGATTTCGAGCCGTCATCCGTCCGGATGCGGTTTTCCATTTGATTGTTTGATTGCGAACCGCCTGATCATCGTGGCGCGGCCAGCCGTATTAAGGATGAGTGAACAAAAATGAACCGAGCTTACCGAGTAGTCTGGAATGCTGTGTTGGGCGCGTGGCAGGTGGCATCAGAGTTGGTCAAAAGCCAAGGCAAAGACAAAAGCCGCAGATCCCTCAGCCTGGTCATTGGCGTGGGCGGCGGCGTCTTCGCTTCGGTTGCCACGGCGGGAGCGTTACCGTCGGGCGGCAATATCGTGGCGGGTAACGGCAGCATTCATCAGAACGGCAACAACATGGCCATTCATCAGGGCAGCGATAAGCTCGCGATTGACTGGCAAAGCTTCTCCGTCGGCAAAGGCAACACCGTCCAGTTCGTCCAGCCGGGCGCGGCGTCTGTCGCATTGAACCGCGTGCTGGGCTCGGATGTGTCGGTGATTCAGGGCGCGCTGAAAGCCAACGGCCAGGTATTCTTGGTCAACCCCAACGGCGTCCTGTTTACACCCAGTGCGCAGGTTGATGTAGGCGGCCTGGTCGCCTCCACGCTCAACATGACCACGGAAGATTTCCTTGCGGGCAACTACCGTTTCAGTGGCAACAGCGCCGCCTCGGTGGTCAACCAGGGCAACATCAATGCCGCGCAAGGCGGCACCATTGCCCTGATCGCCGCGAAAATCGTCAACGAAGGCAACATCACCGCGAACAAGGGCAATGTGCTGCTGGGCGCCGGCAGTGTCGTGACACTCGACCTGGGTGGGCCGGTGCAGTTGGAAGTGAAAGAGGGTGCGCTTCAAGCGTTGATCGAAAACGGCGGCGCCATTCGTGCCGATGCCGGTCGTATCCTGCTGACCGCCCGTGCGGCGGAAACCCTGGCGAGCACCGTCATCAACAACACCGGTTTGATCGAAGCCCGTTCCCTGGATATCGGTGAAAACGGCGTGGTGACGCTGATGGGGGATCAGGGCGGTGTGCAAGTCGCCGGGCGTATCGATGTGTCCTCCGATAGCGGCAAGGGCGGCAAGATTGTCGTGACCGGCGACCGTATCGCGATCAACGGCGGCGCTGAACTCGACGCCACCGGCGCCAAGGGCGGCGGCGACATTTATGTGGGCGGTAGCTGGCAAGGCAAGGACCCGGCGATCAAACAGGCCAGCCAGACCACCATCGCCGCCGGAGCCGTGCTCGATGCATCGGCGACCGACAACGGCAAGGGCGGTACCGTGGTGGCCTGGTCGGATACCAAGAAGCCGGGCAGCGTGACGCGGGTGGAGGGCACGCTGAAAGCCACCGGCGGTGCCAAGGGCGGCGACGGCGGCAAGATCGAGACCAGCGGCGCCAAGTTGGCGGTGAGCAAAGCCGCCGATGCTTCGGCCAAGAACGGCAAGGGTGGCTTGTGGTTGCTCGACCCGGACAGTGTCACGGTGGGGCCGGGTAATGGAGGGCTGACAGGCGGCGCCAACGGACAAGCCGCCACGGTCGGTTTCGACGCGATCGACACCGCCCTGGCCGGCGGCACTGATGTGGCAATCAAGGCCGACAACACCATTCACTGGAACGGCGACTACACCCCGCAGGGCATCAGCGGTGACCGGACGCTGACGTTGCAGTCGGGACACGACGACGGCGCAACAGGCCGTTATGTCTTCGGCAATATCTTCCTCAACGGCGATATCGACGCCAGCGGCGCAGGCAATGGCAACAGCCTGGCGTTGATTCTCAACGGCAAAATCGCGCTCAACACCGACGTCAGTTTGAAGAGCAACGGTGGCAATGTCGTATTTGCCGGCGTGGTGGACTCCGATGCGGTGGCCAACAACCGCCAACTGCGCGTCGATGCCGGTTCGGGCTCGATCATCTTCAGCGACATGGTCGGCGGTAACAGCGCGCTGGGCGCTCTGTATGCGACCACCAGCGGCGCCGGCAAGACGTTTATCAACGGCGCAAAAGTCTTCACCAGCGGCGAGCAGGTCTACACCGGTGCGGTTGAGCTGGGCACGTCGCAATTCCTGAACGCCGACTTCGAAAATGGCCTGGTCGGGTGGAAGACGTCCATCGACCAGTTCTTCACGGGCGTCACCGTGGTGGATGGCGTGGTCTCGCCGAATGACCCGACGTTGCCGACGACCTCGCCAACGAACGGCAGTGCGCCGAGCGTTTCCCCTGGCGACCAGGGCAACATGAATTACAAACCCCTCACCCCGGTCGCCGCCGCTGGCCAAGGCAAGGACGGCGGCGCCGCGCTGCTGCTGGGGACCGAGAATACCTCCAACTGCCTCAACGCACCCGCTGGCTGCATCATGCGCGGCCCTTCGGTCGTGAGCGAGGGCACGGTCTCCCTGGCCGCCGGAGAAAAGGTCAGCTTCGATTACAAACCGGTCGCGGGCGGCGATACCTACGATGTCTTCGGCTACCTGTTGAACGTCAATACCGGCGAATACCAAATCATCTTGAATGAAACGGGCAACGGCACGGGCGCGGTGAATTGGCAAAGCCACACGGCGACGGCTGACAGGGCCGGCACGTACAAATTCGTGTTCGTCTCGGGCAGTTTCGACCAGACCGCCGGCAAGCAGGTCGGTGGCTCGCTGTACGTTGACAACATCAAGACCGAAACCTCGGGCAGCAAGGGCCTGCAAGGCAGTTCCATCACGTTCAACGGCAGCCTCAACAGCACCGACAACAACCTGGCCATCAAGGCGGACGACATCAACTTCAATGGCGGCGTCGGCAGTGTCACCGGCAATGGGAACATCACCCTTGAGACCAACACGCCGAGCAAAAACATCGCAGTGGGCGGCAGCACAGGCGACGCCCCCGGTTCGTTGGAACTGACCGGCACCGACATCAGCGCACTGGGCGACGGGTTCACCTCCGTCAACATCGGCGGCGCGGACATGACCGGTGACATCAACATCATCGAAGCGACCCGCATCAACGACAACCTCGTCCTCAATGCCGGCACCGGCAATATCCACATCAACGACCAACTGACCGTGGCCGACGCCCCAGGCACCGGTAACGATGACACCAAGCCGGCTCCCGTCCTGGTGTTGCAGAGCAATGGTGGCAAGGTCGACCAGACCGCCGGCGGCGCCATTGTCGCCGATGGCCTGGTGCTGCTGGGCGATGGCGCCACCCATGATCTCGACAACGCGGCCAACGACGTCAACACCATCGCCAGCGACACCGGCACGGTCAGCTTTGCCGATGTCGATGACCTGACCGTCGGCGTTGTAACCATTCCCGATAGCCAGACCCCGACAAACCCGCAAGGCGTGCCGGTCGCCGGCATGACCCAGACCGGCGACCTGAAGCTTGTCGCGGACACCCTTACGGTCGGCCAGGCCCTGATCACCCAGGGCGATACGAGCCTGACCGCCGACGAAATCGATCTCGCCGCGAGCGTTTCCGGTAACGGCAGCCTTACCCTGCAGCAGAAGACCGATGGCCTGGACATCCACCTGGGCGGCAGCGATGACCCGGAGGTGACCGGGCCTAACGATCCGTTGGTGCTGTCCGACGCTGACCTGGCCAACATCCAGGATGGCTTCGACAAGGTCGTCATCGGCAACGACAAGACGCGCAACATCACCGTCGACGATGAAGGCGCGACGTTCAAGGACGATCTGGCCCTGGTCGCCAACGGTGTCCTGGATCTGCTGGGCGATCTGATGCTCAAGGATCCCGAAGGCACCGACGAAGACGGCACCACCGGCAAGGGGCTGACGTTGAGCGTCGATGCGGGCAAAGGTGCGACTCAGGGAACTGGCGCGACCATTACCGCAGACGAATTGGCCTTGCGCGGCGAAGGCGACTTCCAGCTGGGCAAGGGCGGGCATGACGTGGGTGTCATCGCCGCCGATGTCGGCAGCCTGGCATTTGCCGGCAACGGCAACCTGACGGTGGGTACCGTGGACGGCACCGTGGGGATTACCTCCGATGAGGCGGTCACCTTGAAAACCGATCACGACCTGACGTTGGTAAAAGGCATCACCATAGAAAATGGCCCACGGGACGATGCCAGCCAGGGTCAGACCCGTGCCGACGACATCATCACCCTGGAAGTGGCGGGCAACACCACCCAGTCCGGCGACGCCGGGGCCAAGCTGGATGCCAGCGGCCTGGTGCTGCTGGGCGGCAATTACGCGCTGGGCAATACCGGCAACGTGATTGGCGATATCGCCAGCGCGGCGGGCAAGGTCCAATTCAACAACAGCGCAGACCTCAAGGTGGGTTCGCTGACCGCGACCCATGCCGACGGCACGCAGACAACCCTCACCGGCGTGAACAACACCGGCGACGTCAGCATCGGCACCCAAGGTGACTTGGCGATCGACGAAGGGCTGGCCACCAGTGGCAACGTGTTCCTCAATGTCGATGGCAAGACCACCCAGAATGCTATCGGCAACATCACCGCTGACGGCCTGGCCCTCAATGGCGGCGACTTCGAGTTGCGCAACAACGGCAACGTGGTGGG